>CAMWLJ010000037.1 GCA_947175055.1 uncultured Lachnospiraceae bacterium
ATTTCTTCCGGATGCAGGGTGACAGAAAGGATAAAAAGAACAAAAGTTCGATTTTTGTCTATACAAATTTAACGAGTTGTGGTAAGATAAAAAAGCTCTTTCAGTGCTGTTTTGTCCATATGGAATTGCGGAGGTGCGCCAAGTTGCAAAAGCAGCAAATAGTGAATGGGATTCGTCGTGGGCCTGTTTTTCTCCGATTTGAGTAAATGCCACGACGAAAATAAAATGTTCCACGATGAAATTTTGCCTGATAGGCGTCTTTTTTAATATGAAATCAGAGGTGAGCATTTGTGCAAAATGAACAAAAAATCTTCAAACTTCACAGCGAATACCAACCCACCGGCGATCAGCCTCAGGCCATAGAAGCCCTGGTCAAAGGCTTTAGGGAAGGAAACCAGTTCCAGACCCTGCTGGGCGTGACCGGTTCCGGTAAGACGTTTACCATGGCCAATATCATACAGCAGCTCCAGAAGCCCACTTTGGTCATAGCGCACAATAAGACCCTCGCTGGACAGCTCTACGGTGAGTTCAAGGAATTTTTCCCGGAAAACGCAGTGGAATATTTTGTCTCCTACTACGATTATTACCAGCCGGAGGCTTATGTGCCGTCCACCGATACTTATATTGCGAAGGACTCTTCCATCAATGATGAGATCGACAAGCTGCGTCTGTCGGCTACGGCATCTTTGACGGAGCGGAGGGATGTCGTGGTGGTGGCCAGCGTGTCCTGTATCTACGGCCTGGGCAGCCCGGAAGAATATGCGGGTATGAGTATGTCCCTGCGTCCGGGCATGCAGCGGGATCGGGATGAGGTGATCCGGGGCTTGATCGAGATGCAGTACGACCGCAATGATATGGATCTGAACCGGTGCTGTTTCCGGGTACGCGGTGATGTGGTGGAGGTCTATCCGGCACAGGGCGGCGACCATCTGATCCGCATCGAGTTTTTCGGGGATGAGATCGACCGGATTGCGCAGACAGATCCGCTGACGGGACAAGTTAATGCGATGCTGGAGCATGTGATGATCTATCCGGCTTCTCATTATGTAGTGCCGCAGGAGAAGATCAATATCGCCTGCGTAGAGATTGAGAAAGAGCTGGCGGAACGGGTGAAATACTTCAAGGGTGAGGACAAGCTGCTGGAGGCGCAGCGCGTGTCGGAACGGACAAACTTCGATATCGAGATGCTGCGGGAGACAGGGTTCTGTTCCGGCATTGAGAACTACTCCCGCCATCTGAACGGCATGGCGGAAGGAGAGCCGCCCTTTACTTTGATGGATTATTTTAAGGATGATTTCCTTATTATAATAGATGAGTCCCATATGACGATTCCGCAGATTCGGGGAATGTATGCGGGAGACAGATCGCGGAAGAATACGCTGGTGGACTATGGTTTCCGGCTGCCCTCGGCACTGGACAACAGACCGCTGAATTTCGGAGAGTTTGAACAGCATATTGACCAGATGCTGTTTGTATCGGCGACACCGTCGGAGTATGAGGCATCCCACGAATTGTTCCGCACGGAGCAGATCATCCGGCCTACCGGTCTGCTGGACCCGGAGGTGGATGTGCGTTCGGTGGAAGGGCAGATCGATGACCTGATCTCGGAGGTCAACAAGGAAGTGGCGAACCACCATAAGATTCTGGTGACGACGCTGACCAAGCGCATGGCAGAAGACCTGACAGCCTATATGAGTGAAGTCGGAATTCGTGTGAAGTATCTGCACTCTGATATCGATACGCTGGAGCGGGCGGAGATCATTCGGGATATGCGTTTGGATGTCTTCGATGTGCTGGTGGGTATCAATCTGCTCCGCGAAGGATTGGATATTCCGGAGATTTCGCTGGTGGCGATTCTGGATGCGGATAAAGAGGGATTCCTGCGTTCCGAGACATCCTTGATCCAGACGATCGGCCGTGCGGCGCGTAACTCGGAGGGGCATGTCATCATGTATGCCGATAATATGACGGATTCCATGCGTGCGGCTATCACGGAGACGAACCGCAGACGAGAAATCCAGCAGCGCTATAATAAAGAACACGGCATCACGCCGCAGACGATCAAGAAGGCGGTGCGAGATCTGATCAGCATTTCCAGGACGATTGCCAAGGAAGAACGGAGATTTGAGAAGGATCCGGAATCCATGAGCAGACAGGAGCTGGAGAAACTGATCAAGGATGTGGAGAAGCAGATGAAGAAAGCGGCGGCGGATCTGAATTTCGAGGCAGCGGCAGAACTGCGTGACAGGATGGTGGAATTGAAAGGGAAGCTGCGGGATTTTGATAAGGAGTAGCAGGTCAGTTGACACCGGATCCTGCAAATTTATATAACAATAGATTTTAATCATAATAGTTCTTTATAAATAATAGATCCGAAAAGGAATACACACTGAGACGGAAACAAATGGTAGTAAACAGTAACAGACAGTAGCAGACAGAAACAAATGGTAACAAACAGAAATAAACAGTAATAGACAGCAAAGAACAGAGACAAATGGAGGAAACTATGGCAGACACAGTAAAGATGCGTCCCCGCGAATATATCAAGATCCGGGGTGCAAATGAACATAATCTGAAAGCATTGGATGTGGATATCCCCCGTAATGAGTTTGTGGTGCTCACGGGGCTGTCCGGTTCCGGGAAGTCTTCGCTTGCCTTTGATACCATTTATGCGGAGGGGCAGAGGAGATATATGGAGTCCTTGTCTTCTTATGCGAGGCAGTTCCTGGGACAGATGGAGAAACCGAATGTGGAGCGGATCGAGGGATTGTCTCCGGCGATCTCTATCGATCAGAAATCTACCAACAGGAATCCTCGTTCCACGGTGGGGACGGTGACGGAGATCTACGATTATTTCAGATTATTGTATGCCAGGATCGGTATTCCCCATTGCCCGAAATGCGGCCGGGAGATCAGACGGCAGACTGTAGACCAGATCGTGGATCAGATCCTTGCGCTTGAGCAGGGGACAAGAATACAGCTTCTTGCGCCGGTGGTGCGGGGAAGGAAGGGTGAACACGCCAAGGTCTTTGAACGTGCCAAGAAGAGCGGTTACGTGCGTGTGCGTGTTGACGGGAATCTGTATGAATTGTCGGAAGAAATCAAGCTGGAGAAGAATATCAAGCATACTATAGAGATCGTTGTGGACCGTCTTGTAGTCAAGGAAGGTATCGAGAGGCGTCTGACCGATTCCATCGAGAATGTATTTGCTCTGGCGGAAGGACAGATGGTATTGGATGTGATAGACGGAGAACCGATCAATTTCAGCCAGAGTTTTGCCTGTCCGGACTGCGGGATCAGCATCAGCGAGATCGAACCGAGAAGCTTTTCCTTCAACAATCCCTTCGGCGCCTGCCCGGACTGTTTCGGTTTAGGATATAAGATGGAATTCGATCTTGAATTGATGATACCGGACAGGAGCCTTAGTCTGAACGAGGGCGCCATTGCCGTGATGGGATGGCAGTCCAGCAAAGATAAGGGCAGTTTTACCAATGCGCTTCTGCAGGCATTGGCCAAGGAGTATAAGTTCAGTATGGATACGCCTTTTGAGGAACTGCCGCAGAAGGCACAAGACGCGATCTGTTATGGCACGAACGGCAAGAAGGTTGACGTTTATTATGAAGGGCAGCGGGGTAAGGGTGTCTATCCGGTGGCTTTCGAGGGCCTGGTCAGGAATATGGACCGGAAATACCGGGAGACAGGCTCGGATATGATCAAACAGGAATATGAATCATTCATGCGTATCACGCCCTGTAAGGAATGCGGCGGTATGCGTCTGAAGAAAGAATCTCTGGCAGTGACCGTGTGTGACAAGAATATCTATGAGATCACATCCATGTCTATCACGAAGCTGCATTCCTTCATCGGGGATATGGAACTGACACCGCAGCAGCAGCTGATCGGCAGGAGGATCCTGAAAGAGATCCGCGCAAGGGTCGGTTTTCTGATGGAGGTCGGCCTGGATTATCTGTCTTTATCCAGGGCTACCGGATCGCTTTCCGGCGGCGAGGCGCAGCGGATCCGTCTGGCGACCCAGATCGGATCGGGGCTGGTAGGAGTGTGCTATATTCTGGATGAGCCCAGTATCGGCCTGCACCAGCGGGACAATGACAAGTTGATCGCTGCCCTTAAGAACCTGAAGGATATGGGCAATACACTGCTGGTGGTCGAACATGATGAGGACACTATGTTTGCTGCGGACCATATTGTGGATATCGGGCCGGGGGCAGGTTCCCATGGCGGTGAGGTGGTTGCGCAGGGCACGGCGGAGGAGATCATGCAGGTGGAAGAGTCCGTCACGGGACAGTACCTGAGCGGTAAACTGCGGATACCCGTACCGGAGAAGAGAAGGAAGCCTACCGGTTACCTGAAGGTCAAAGGTGCGCAGGAGAATAATCTGAAGAAAGTAGACGTAAAGATTCCGCTGGGAATCATGACCTGCGTGACGGGAGTCTCAGGGTCCGGTAAGAGTTCGCTGGTCAATGAGATCCTGTACAAGCATCTGGCGCGGGATCTGAACAGGGCACGGTGTATTCCCGGCAGGCACACGGGAATTGAAGGAATAGACCAGCTGGATAAGGTGATCGATATTGACCAGTCGCCCATCGGCAGGACGCCTCGGTCGAATCCGGCTACCTATACGGGGGTGTTCGATCAGATCAGAGACCTGTTCGCCTCCACTCAGGACGCCAAGGCCAGAGGCTATAGTAAGGGAAGGTTCAGCTTCAATGTGAAGGGCGGCAGATGCGAGGCCTGCGGTGGCGACGGCATCATCAAGATCGAGATGCATTTCCTGCCGGATGTGTATGTACCATGCGAAGTCTGCGGCGGCAAGCGCTACAACCGCGAGACGTTGGAGGTAAAATACAAAGGTAAGAATATCTATGACGTGCTGGATATGACGGTGGAGGAGGCCATGCCTTTCTTCGAGAATCTTCCGTCGATCCGCAGGAAGATCGAGACGCTTTACGATGTGGGATTGTCCTATGTGAAGCTTGGGCAGCCTTCTACGACACTGTCCGGTGGTGAGGCGCAGCGGATCAAGCTGGCCACAGAGCTGAGCAAGCGCAGTACAGGCAAGACCATCTATATATTGGACGAACCGACTACAGGCCTGCATTTTGCGGATGTGCACAAGCTGGTGGATATTCTGCACAAGCTGGCCGAAGGCGGCAACACGGTGGTGGTCATCGAGCACAATCTGGATGTGATCAAGACTGCGGATCACATTATTGATATGGGACCGGAGGGCGGCGAGGGCGGCGGCACCGTGATCGCCGAGGGCACACCCGAGAAGGTGGCGGAGAATCCGGTATCCTACACCGGCATCTATATCAAAAAGATGCTGGAGAAAGCAAAGAGCATGGACGTCTGTCGTTAATGGCGTGAAACGGGCAAAATCTGACATGAATCATCGTTTGTCCGCCTTCACGGCGGCACTTGGACCGACGATATAATAGATATAGGATTGGGGTGTCTTTACAGGTCCGAACACGAAATTTACAGTGTGGACAGCTGGAGAACGAGAGTCTGAGAGAACGGGAGGAATCGCTATGAATATCGGCATGCACGGATTCGGCAGTTCTGTCTTTGGCGGCGGCTTTCTGAATAGAGGTAATGTCCTCAAGAGCACGCAGCAGAAGATGGAACGACAGGAAGAGCGTGACAGGCAGGTTGCCTTCTTTGAGAACCAGAAGGAGAACCTGAAGAATATAAAATGCGAGACGGTGGAGGAGATTGCCAGAAAGCTGGAATTGTTCCATTCTTATGAGGATCAGATCGCGGCGGCGAAGATGGCCTACAACAACGAGCAGATGTGGCATATGATGGACGAGTCGCGGGAGATTGGAGAGAAGATCGCTGAGGCGGTGGAGAAGAGTAAGCCCAAGACACCGGAAGAGAGAATGGAAGATCTTGTGGAAGAGGCGACCGGTACGGAGAGTGGCGGCGGTATTCTGGAAGAGCTGGACGAAGTGATGGAAGAGGCTCTGGAGCTGCAGGAGGAATTGCAGGATGCTCAACAGGAGATGACGTCCGATGAACTGCAGGATCTGACGGAGGCAGCTGATGCGCAAGAAGCTTTGCAGATGCAGGATGCGATTAAGCCGCAGGATATCCGGCAGGTAGAGGAAGAATTAATGGCAGACGGGATGCAGAAGCCAGCAGAGGAAATGCCGGCAGAGGAATTGCAGAAAGCTGCGGCGTTGTATCGTCCCTTTGATGCCAGGATCTGATCGGTCTTATCCCCGGTGGTTTTCGGACATGGTCTGGATGATCTTGGATTATTTTTTCATATGCCGGCGGTTAAGAAATTCAGATAATATTCCGATACAAATACTATGGAGCATGGATGCTGAAAACAGGACGGAGGGAGCCGTTCTGTTTTTGGTGTTCTTTTAATTTTTAAAATTTTTTAAAAAATCTATAAAAGCCTTTGAAAAACCATTTCTTTAGGTTATAATATATCCAGCATATTGCGCTTTTTCATGAAAACACATGGCCGACTGAGCAGCAGGAGGCCTGAATCATGGTTTATTTTGACAGCAATTGGAAATTATTATAGAGAGATCACGAGAAAGGGGATCAAAGGGAATGCAGTATACAGACATTGGAATTGATTTGGGAACAGCCAGCATACTGGTCTACATCAGGGGCAAAGGCGTTGTATTGAAAGAGCCCTCTGTTGTAGCTTTTGATAGAGACACGAATAAGATCAAGGCCATCGGTGAGGACGCGAGGCTGATGCTGGGAAGGACACCGGGCAATATCGTGGCGGTAAGGCCGTTGCGCCAGGGTGTTATCTCGGACTATCAGGTGACAGAGAAGATGATGAAGTATTTTATCCAGAAAGCTCTGGGTAAGAAGACGTTCCGCAAGCCGCGCATTGCCGTGTGTGTGCCAAGTGGTGTTACGGAAGTGGAGAAGAAGGCAGTTGAGGATGCTACTTATCAGGCGGGTGCCAGAGAAGTTTCCATCATTGAGGAGCCTATTGCGGCGGCGATCGGAGCGGGCATTGATATTTCCAAACCCTGCGGTAATATGATCGTGGATATCGGCGGCGGAACTTCCGATATTGCGGTGATCTCGCTGGGCGGTACGGTGGTCAGTGCTTCTATTAAGATCGCCGGAGACGATTTCGACGAAGCTATCGTGCGTTATATGCGCAAGAAACATAACCTGCTGATCGGTGAACGGACGGCAGAGGATTTGAAGATAAAGATCGGTTCCGCTTTTAAGCGGCCGGAAGTAGACTATATGGATGTCAGAGGACGAAATCTCGTGACAGGGCTGCCCCGCACCGTGAAGGTGTCTTCGGAAGAGACGGAGGAAGCTTTACATGAGACGACCGTACAGATCGTGGAGACGATCCACAGCGTTTTAGAGAAGACGCCGCCCGAGCTGGCAGCAGACATCGCAGACAGAGGGATCGTGCTCACGGGAGGCGGAAGCCTGCTGCGTGGATTGGAGGATCTGATCGCATCCCACACCGGCATCAACACGATGACGGCAGAGGATCCGATGACGGCAGTAGCTGTCGGTACCGGCAAGTACGTGGAGTTTCTTGCAGGGTATCGTGAGGACTGAGACAGCGGACTTTGTATTCTTTTCGCATAAGTGCATAAAGATACAGAGTGTTGGATTTATACAGAGAATGAAAGAGAGGCAGACTATCTATGCTTAAAGGGCTCTACACGGCATACACAGGGATGATCAATGAACAGCACAGAATGGATGTTATGACCAATAACCTGGCGAATGCCAATACCAATGCATATAAGAAGGAAGGATCTACCAGTCAGGCTTTTGATACGGTGCTGGCTTACAAGATCAAGGATATGTCGGAGCCGGGGAACATGCCGAGAAACCTTTCTACCAGGAAGGGATACGATGAAGGACTGGTGGATGATCCGAATAAGTGGTCGTCCAGGACAGGGATGAGCATGGGTGTAAAGGTCGGAGAGGACTATACGGATTACTCTGAAGGGCCGATGAAGGTTACTGACAATAAGTTTGATTTTGCGTTGGCAGGCCCGGGATTTTTCCTGATAGAGTATACGAACAAGGCGGATGTGACCTCAGTGAAATATACGAGGGACGGTAATTTTACCATGAATGCCCAGGGGTATCTTGTGACGCAGGATGGGGATTACGTTCTGGACGAGAATCGGCGTCGGATCAGACTCGATCCGAATGACAGCCAGATCGGAACCAACACGAACGGGGAAATCTATCAGGACGGTAACCTGATGGGCACGATCGGCGTGGTAGATTTCGAGGATTATGACAGGCTGCAGCACTTTGGGGAGAATCTGTATCAGATCGCACCAAGCAGCGAGATGAAGAGCGCCGAGGCTGCCTACAACAGAGCCAGGACTAACACGGCATTGGCGGAGCGGGCATTGAATGCTGCCAGAGCCGGCGGAGCGGAGGACCTTGAAGAGTTGGAAGCTGCGGTACGTGCGGCACAGCAGCGGGAAGAAGCGGCACAGCAGGAGCTGGAAGCGGCTCGCGAGGGCGAAACGACGGCAGCAAGGAGACTGGAACAGGAATCGACCGCGACGGTGAGAAACGGTGTTCTTGAATTGTCCAACATGTCGATCGTGACCGAGATGGTGAACATGATCGCAATTCAGAGACAGTATGAGAGTAATCAGAAGGTCATAACGACATATGATGAATCTCTTGATATAGCAGTGAACCAGTTAGGTAGATTATAGGAGGCGTTATAGTATGGTTAGGAGTTTGTGGTCGGCAGCGACCGGCATGAATGCACAGCAGACGAATGTAGATACGATTGCCAACAATCTGGCGAACGTCAATTCAGCAGGATACAGAGCGCAGGTGGCGCAGTTTAAGTCACTTCTGTATCAGAATCTGCGTTCGGTCACAACAACGGCAAATGGGGATCCGAAGCCTACCAGTTCACAGGTTGGACTGGGCGTGCGGGTCGCTTCCCTCAATTCCATCTTTACACAGGGAAGTTTGCTGGATGCGCAGAGTGATACTGCATTTGCGATAGAAGGTGACGGATTCTTCGGGGTTCGCGGAGAAGACGGTGAGACCTATTATACCAGAAATGGTGATTTTACATGGGCATTGGGGACCAACGGCGGTATGATGCTGACGAATGCAGACGGACTTCCGGTCATGGATTCCAGAGGACGTGCGATCTCCCTGCCGCGTACTTACATAGCGAATAAGCTGACGATCACAGAGGACGGACAGATCTGCTATCCTGACGACAGGAATAATCCGCAGCCGATCGGTGTGCAGATAGGGACTTTCCAGTTCAGCAATCCGGGCGGACTGAGCAGAGTGGGCAGTACTTTGTTTGCAGCGACGGATGCCAGTGGGCGTGCGATCAATGAAGACACGAATCCGGATGTGAATAAGAGCCGGATCATACAGGGATATCTGGAAGGATCTAACGTACAGGTGGCCAATGAGATGGTGAACCTGATCGTGGCACAGCGTGCTTATGAAATGAATTCCAAGGCGATCACGACATCTGATTCCATGATGGAAGTGGCGAATAATCTGAAACGTTAGTTAGTAACAGGAATGCTCACCGGTAGTACATTCTGAGAATGTGACTCAGGAGTAGAGTGGTTTATGCATCCTACAGCAAGGGGTGCGGTCAGGAAGAAGGAAACGGATATGGCGATGGATTTAACTGGACTTGGAGCGTACACAGACTACATGACCGATGCCAACAGAGTGAATACAGAGAACTTGCAGAAGAAGCTGGAGAATGCTGCAAAGACGGAAGAGACGGAGAATGAAGCGCTTCTGGACGCCTGTAAACAGTTTGAAGCATATCTCTGGGAGCAGATCTATAAAGAGATGGATAAGTCTACGAAAGTCTTCAGTGACGAGGAAGACGAAGAGGGTTATGCGTCTAATATGGTGGAGTTTTTCAGCGATACGGTCATTCAGCAGATTTCTTCTCAGACTGCAGCGGAGCAGTCCAATTCTCTGGCACATATGTTATATGAACAGGCGAAACGCAATTATAATTTGTAATAGGATCTGAATTGAGATTTGAAGTTTGACGGGCTGCCGATAAGGCAGCCTGTTTGTGTAAGGGATATTTAGAACAGATGGATGTCATCAAGGGATTTGTGGAACATATCATATACCGCAATACGGCAAACGGTTATACAGTCTTGAACTTGCTGGTGGGAGAGGATGAGACCACTTGTGTCGGTTTTTTCGGGTCGATGGATCAGGGGGAGACGATAGAGGCGCAGGGCAATTTTACGACCCATCCTGTATACGGTGAACAGTTTAAAATAGAACAGTACAAGATCGTACCGCCGGATGATGTGGTCAGTATAGAGCGGTATCTGGGATCCGGGGCCATCAAGGGCGTGGGAGAGGCGCTGGCAGCCAGGATCGTGAAACGGTTTGGGACAGACACTTACAGAATCATCGAGGAAGAGCCGGAGCGGCTGGCGGAGATCAAGGGGATCAGTGAGCGCAAGGCAAGAGAGATCGCGGCTACGGTCTATGAGAAGCGGGATGCCAGAGAAGCCATGTCCTACCTGCAGAAGTATGGCATATCGAATACACTCGCCTTTCGTATTTATGAGACCTACGGTACGAGGCTTTACGGGATCCTTAAGGAGAATCCTTATCAGCTTGCAGAGGATATCCAGGGGATAGGGTTTAAGATCGCAGATGAGATCGCTGCCAGGATCGGGATCCATACGGATTCGGATTATCGGATCAGGAGCGGGATCCTCTATACTTTGATGCTGGCGGGTGCGGAGGGACACTGTTTCTTGCCCAAAAGTATTCTTCTGCGGAAGACGGGCGAACTGTTGGGGCTTGCGCCCGGTGTGATGGAACCGCATCTGGCCAATCTGACTATGGATAAGAAGCTGGTCATGAAAATGCCGGCGGCAGGAGAGGACGAAGCGGAGTGTAAGGTCTATGCATCCTCCTACTATTATGCGGAGCTTAATTGTGCCAGGATGTTGCACGACCTGAATATATCGGCGACGGAGGAGCAGCTTCTGCCGGCAGAGGAACAAAGCCTGGCGGCGAAGATCGACCGGCTGGCCGGGGAACTGAATCTGGAGCTGGATGAGCTGCAGAGAAGATCAGTGCTGGAAAGCGTGAGGAACGGTATCTTTATTCTGTCAGGCGGACCGGGGACAGGCAAAACGACGACCATCAACGTGATCATCCGGTATTTTCTGTCGGAAGGAATGGATATCTTCCTGGCAGCTCCGACGGGAAGAGCGGCGAAGCGCATGACGGAAGCGACCGGATATGAGTCGAGAACGATCCACAGAATGCTGGAATTGAACGGAGAAGCCTCCGGCGAGACGAGGGCGGCCAGGTTTGAACGGAACGAGAGCAATCCGCTGGAAGCGGATGTGATCATTGTCGATGAGATGTCAATGGTGGATATCTTTCTTTTTCAGGCGCTTTTGAAGGCGGTGATGGTGGGGACCAGGCTGATCCTGGTGGGAGACGTCAATCAGCTCCCTTCGGTAGGGCCGGGACAGGTATTGCAGGATATCATGAACAGTGAGAAGTTCCCGATGGTGGTGTTGGAGAAAATATTCCGGCAGGCGGGGGAGAGTGATATCGTCTGGAATGCGCACCGTATTCATGCGGGGGAGAAGTTGGCTCTGGATAATAAAAGCCGGGATTTCTTTTTTCTGGAAAGAAGTGACACCAATGTTATTTATAAGCATATGATACAGTTGATCACGGAAAAACTTCCGGCCTATGTGGGCGCGCAGCCTTATGATATACAGGTGCTGACGCCGATGCGGAAAGGACAGCTCGGGGTGGAGACGCTTAACGGTATTCTGCAGCGGTATTTAAACCCTGCGTCGGCAGACAAGAAGGAATGTACGGCGGGAGAAACTGTTTACAGAGAGCATGATAAGGTCATGCAGATCAAGAACAACTATCAGCTGGAATGGGAGGTCGTCAGTAAGTACGGGATACCCATCGACAAAGGGACCGGTATCTTTAACGGCGATATCGGGATCATACGACAGATCAATGAGTATGCGCACGAGATCGTGGTGGAGTATGATGAGCATAGAAGAGTGACTTATCCTTATGCGCAGCTGGATGAGATAGAGCTGGCTTATGCGGTGACGATTCATAAATCCCAGGGCAGCGAATACCCGGCGGTGGTCATGCCGATTCTGTCGGGACCGAGGCTGCTGTTTAACAGGAATCTGCTCTATACGGGGGTGACCCGGGCCAAGAACTGCGTTACGATTCTGGGCAGCCGGCGCACCATACAGGAAATGATCGACAACGACCATCACAACAGACGTTATACCGGCCTTGCGGAGCGTATTCGGGAATTGATGATGTAACGCTTCGGTATGGAGGAAAGGTTGAATAAATTCTCTGATGAGCAATTTATTCAACCAAGAATTTGTGCCGAAGCGTCACAAATTCTGTTGATCGCAGAGCAGAATCTGAAATTCTGCTCGCGTCCTCAGCGCAAAGCGCTTCGGTATGGAGGAAAATATGAAAAGAACATTTCCGGAGATACTGACGGATATTTTCTATCCGCGCAGGTGTCCCGTCTGTGATAAGGCAGTCAGGCCCTTCGGTGGTCTTATCTGCGAGACCTGTAAGGCAAAGTTTATATATGTAAAGCAGCCTTACTGTTTGAAATGCGGAAAGGAACTTACCCGGGAAACGGAAGAATACTGCGGGGATTGCCTGCGCCGCAGGCACCTGTTCGACAATGGCCGCTCACTTTTCGTCTATAAAAGTGTGGCGGATTCAATTTATCGTTTTAAATACAAGGGCAGGCAGGAATATGGAACGTATTATGCCGGCTGTATGGCAAAGCGGCTGGGCGGGTGGATCGCGCAGCGCAGGCCGGATGCCCTCATTCCGGTGCCGATCCATGCGGCGAAGAGACGGGTGAGGGGATACAACCAGGCGCATGTGCTGGCAAGGGAGCTTGGCAGGTGCACAGGCATTCCGGTGGAGGCCGATCTGGTCAAAAGAATCCGCAGGACTGCGCCCATGAAAGATTTACCATTGGCGGAGAGACAAAATAATTTGAAAAGGGCTTTCAAAATCTGCCGGAATGATGTAAAATTAGATACGGTTATCATTATCGACGATATCTATACGACGGGCAGTACCATCGATTCGATGAGCTATGAGCTGCGCAGGGCAGGTGTGAAGCATATTTATTTTGTGACACTTGCGATCGGGAACGGTATATAGAGTCGGCAGATGCAGATGAACTGCTACATATTTACATCAATGATTACAGGAGGATGATACCATGAATGCGAGAAACTGCAGAAAATGCGGGAAACTTTTTAATTATGTATCGGGACCGCCGATCTGTATGGCATGCAGAGAGGCGCTGGAGGAAAAGTTCCAGGAAGTAAAGAAATATATCCAGGACAATAGAAATGCGACAATTCCTCAGGTGTCAGAGGCATGTGAGGTAACTACGAATCAGATCCAACAGTGGCTTCGAGAGGAGCGCTTGCAGCTCGGGGAAGGTTCGGGGATTACACTGTTTTGTGAGAACTGCGGTGCGGCCATCATGACGGGACGTTTCTGTGAGAAATGCAAGAACAGCATGGCAGACAGATTAAGCAGCAGCATCCATAAACCGGAAGCTCCGAAGCCCCAGTCTAAGAAGAAGGATCCGAAAGACAACCCGAAGATGCGTTTCCTGGGTTAGGAGACAGGTATGTTAAATGAAGAGAGAATAATCCTAATGACGAAAATGGCTTCCTACGAGGCAAATGAAGGCAAGAAGAATGTTGCTATCGGAAGCTATTTTCGTGGTGATTATATAGGATGGCAAGTATTGAAGTCCATTATAAGTGCAACGATTGCATTTGTAGTGGTCTTTGGTGTGTACATTTATTATGATTTTGAGACATTTATGACAGACATCTATAAGATGGATCTGATAGAATTCGCACGGCACATCCTGTCCATGTATCTATGGACGGTAGGCATATATGCTGTGATCGCTTACGTAGTCTATATGATACGGTATATGAGAGCGATGAAGAGCCTTAAGCTGTATTATTTGAACCTGCGGAAACTGTCAGGTATGTATAAGCAGTAATATAAATACACGAAAGTTGAGGGCCTGCGGAATAGACCGCCAGGCATAAATCAAAGCATCCTGCAGGCATGCTCTGCAAGGTGTGTGAAAAGGTAAGGATAAAAGATGACCGGCTTACTTGTTGCAAAGCAGATCTTAATGACTCTGTATAGTAAATATGAAGTGTATATCACGCCGTTGTTGAAATTTTTGTTGGCGCTGATATCGTTACTCCTGATCAATTCCAGAATAGGGTACATGGATAGCATTGATAAGATGACAGTGGTCTTGATCGTGGCCTTAATGTGCTCTTTCATGCCCATGAATTTCATTCTGCTCATGGCGGCGATCTTTATTATGCTGCACCTGTATGCATTTAATCTGGAATGTACCATTGTGCTGGGCGCGGGATTTCTGCTCATGTTTTTGGTGTATCTGCGGTTTTCACCGAAGGATACGCTCGTGGTCCTGCTGATGCCGATCTGCTTTCTACTCAGAATACCGTATGTGATACCGTTGGCTATGGGGTTGATCGGAACACCGGTATCGGCGATATCCATTGCATGCGGCGTTATTGTATATTATATGCTGCATTTTGTGACGCAGAACGTATCTGTGATACTGGCGATGGCAGATGAAGAGAGAACTGCAAGATTTAAATTTGTTGTGGATGGGCTCCTGCACAACCGAGATATGGTCATTACGATCGCGGCATTTGCGGTCACAGTGATTCTTGTGTATTTTATCAGGAGACTGAGCATAGATTATGCATGGACGATAGCCATGGTGGCAGGTGCTGTGGTGAATATCACGGTGCTTCTGGTCGGTGACCTGATGTTTGATACGCATGTAGCGCTTCTGGAGGTAGTTCTGGGCAATGCCTTGTCGCTGCTTTTGGCGGTGGTACTACAGTTTTTTGTATTCAATGTGGATTACAGCAGAACGGAGAAGGTGCAGTTTGAAGACGATGAATATTATTATTACGTCAAGGCTGTTCCGAAGATCGTAGTATCTAAGCCTGAGAAAAAGGTAAAGCAGATCAACAGCCAGAAGGCAAAGACCGCACCCAGATCAAGGACCACTCATTGACGAAAGGGACAAAGCATGTAAAGGTGGTGTAAGAATATGCAACAACTGAATACGCTGATTGATACCTACTTGACGAAACTGCATATGCCCACTATTCATAAGACTGATATCGTTGAGATTATCATCTTAACTTTTATTTTTTATTATATTCTGGCATGGATCAAGAACACGAAAGCATGGTCGCTGCTCAAAGGTGTCATTATGATCGCGATCTTCATACTGGTAGCGGCATTTTTTAACATGAATACGATCTTGTGGATCGTGACGAATGTATTCAGTATTGCGGCGATAGCGATCGTGGTAGTATTGCAGCCGGAGCTGCGTAAGGCGCTGGAGGAACTGGGGCAGAAGAATATTTTCTCATCCATTGTATCGTTTGATTCCGGTAAAGCCGAGGGCGGGCTTTTTTCTGACCGGACGATCAATGAGATCACGAAGGCTTGTGTCGAGATGGGGAAGGTGAAGACCGGGGCCTTGATCGTGATCGAGCAGCATCAGTCATTGAAAGAGTATGAGAGGACAGGGATCGATGTGGACGGAATCGTGTCCAGTCAACTGTTGATCAATATTTTCGAGCACAATACACCCTTACATGACGGAGCGGTGATCGTGCGGGGGAACCGTGTCGTCTCTGCGACCTGTTATCTGCCGCTGTCCGATAATATGGCGCTCAGTAAGGAGCTGGGTACGAGGCACCGCGCTGGTGTGGGTATCTCCGAGGTTACGGATTCCATGACGGTGATCGTGTCTGAAGAGAGCGGTAAGATCAGTGTTGCTTATAATGGAAGGCTGGAGCGCGCGCTGGATGCGGATAGACTGAAGAGCAGACTGGCAGAGATCCAGGATAAACCGGTGGAAGAGAAGAAGCGGAAGTTGTGGAAAGGAAGGACCAGGAATGAAGCATAGGATCACCAAGAACTGGGGACTGAAACTGGTATCTTTTCTGTTTGCAGTCATGCTTTGGATCATCGTAACGAATATCAATGATCCGATTTCTCCTTTGGAGGTGAATAACATACCGGTAACCATCAAGAATGAGAATCTGATCACGGACAAAGGACAGATCTTTGAAGTGCTGGACGATACCAATATGATAGACTCGGTCATAATACGAGCCCCCAGATCTATCATAGATACACTGAGTGCCTCTAACGTCATTGCTGAGGCGGACATGAATGACCTGACGAGTCTGAATACCATCAGCATCAAGCTGTATACCAACAAATACAATGATAAAGTGGAGAGCATCAAGGGTAATATAGAAAGTGTCAAATTGAATATCGAAGACAAACAGGCCAAATCTCTTCCGATTCGTCCGAATGTGACGGGGGAGATCCAGGAAGGATATATGGTCGGCAATGTGAGTACAGAGCAGAATCTGATCAGAGTTTCCGGGCCGAAGTCCGTGGTGTCTCAGATCGCAAGAGCACAGGCCGAGGTAGATGTGTCCGGATTTACGAGCAATATCGGAACGGATTCCGATATACGGCTGTACAATGAAGCAGGTGTGGAGATCAGATCTCAGAGTATTGAGAAGAACATCACCAAAGTGCGCGTCAATGTTGAGATACTCGAAAAGAAAACAGTGCCTATCACATATACAGTCAGTGGTGTGCCGGCAGACGGCTATAAGACTACCGGAGAGATAACGAGCAGCAGGAACACGGTCATGATCGCAGGGAAGTCCGAGCTTATGCGGGAAACGGCTTCTATCGAGATTCCGGAAGGGGTTCTGGATGTGACCGGTATGCGGGAAACCGTGCAGGCGACTATAGATCTTCATGATTATCTGCCGAAGGGCGCGATTCTGGCGGAGGAAGACTTCGACGGACAGATTACGATAGCGGTGCAGATAGAGCAGGTACAGAGACGGAATCTGTCTGTGCCCGTGGAACGCATCAATATTATGGGAGTGCCTGCAGGGCTTCATGCAACGATAACGGAGCCGGAAGAGAACTACGGTATCGTGCTGATCGGGTTAAACTCCGAGTTGGAACAGATCGATGTGGCGGCGTTGGAAGCCTATGTGGATGTGGCCGCATGGATGGCTGCCGAGGAGCTTACCGAATTGGAGAGTGGTTATTACAGAATACCGCTGGCGGTAGGACTGCCGGAGGATTCGACGGTCGTGCTGGAAGAAACTTGGATAAACGTACACATTACGGAACCGGAATAAAGAAGCAGGAAAGGAAGCAGCTATAATAATGAGCAGATTATTTGGTACAGATGGTGTCAGAGGTATTGCAAATGAGGAATTAACGCCGCAGCTGGCGATGCAGCTTGGCCAGGCGGGAGCGTTCGTTCTCTCGAAAGAGAATGCGCATAAACCGACGATCATGGTAGGATGTGATACGAGGATCTCCGGTGATATGCTGGCAAATGCACTTATGGCAGGCGCATGTTCTGTCGGTGCGAATGCGGTGTATGTGGGTGTGCTGCCTACGCCGGCGGTAGCTTATCTTACAAGGAAATACAAGGTTGATGCGGGAGTAGTGATCTCGGCATCGCACAATTCGGTTGAGTTCAACGGAATTAAGTTCTTTGACGGTAACGGATATAAACTGCCGGATGCTTTAGAGGATGAGATAGAAGAACTGATCAGAAACGGTATGCAGGGAGTCAAGTTCCCGATCGGGGCAGGAGTCGGCAAGATCAAGTACCGTACGGATGCCAGAGAGGAATATATTAACCATGCGATGAAAGCCGTAAATGTCGATCTGCACGGCATGAAGATCGTACTGGATTGCGCGGAAGGAGCCGCTTTTTATACTTCCGTGGAGACGATGAAAGAACTGGGAGCGGAGGTAGTCGCGATCCATAACAATCCGGATGGCACTAATATCAATGCGAACTGCGGATCCACGCATATGGAGGAGCTGCAGGCGAGAGTAGTGTATGAGAAGGCGAATCTCGGCCTGGCTTTTGACGGGGATGCAGACAGACTCCTAGCGGTAGACGAACTGGGCAATATCGTTGACGGTGATCAGATCATGGCTATGGTGGGCCTGCATATGAAGCAGGGCGGTCAGTTGAATAAGAATACGATCGTTGCCACAGTGATGAGTAATCTGGGCTTCTTCCTGATGGGGGAGAGGAATGACATTCAGATAGAGCAGACGAAAGTGGGAGACAGATACGTTCTGGAGAGAATGAAGGAGATCGGGGCGAGTCTTGGCGGAGAACAATCCGGGCATATCATCTTCTTGGATGAGAATACGACCGGTGACGGTCTTCTGAGTGCACTCCACCTGCTGCAGGTGATCGTGGAGACGGGGAAACCACTGTCGGAGCTGAAGCAGGTCATGGAAGTAATGCCGCAGGCACTGGTCAATGCGAAGGTACCTAACCATAAGAAAGAAAAGTATATGGATTATTCCGAGATCGCGGAAGCAATCGCCGAACTTGACAGGAAATTCGCAGGTGAAGGAAGAGTGTTGATCAGGCCTTCCGGAACGGAACCGCTTGTAAGAGTTATGATCGAAGGCAAGGATCAGAAGATGATCGATAAGGAAGCTAAGAAACTGGCGGAACTTATACAGAATATTATGCTGTAACACTTGTTATTTCTGGTAAAAATGTTATAATAAAAAGTAAGTTGCGGTTAGTGGTGTATTGTATTGATTTATGAAGGGGATTGATACAATGCGGTACAGAGGGGGAAGCTTCAACTGGAATTAAATTGGAGGATAAGGGTATGGTAAGCCAAAAGGTAGTCATCAAAAACCCGACAGGGCTGCATCTAAGACCGGCAGGCATCCTATGTAAGGAAGCAATGCAATTTAAATCATTGATAACTTTTACATTTCGGGACAATACAGCGAATGCCAAGAGTGTATTGAGTGTGCTGGGTGCATGCGTCAAATGTGGTGATGAGGTCGAGTTTGTTTGTGATGGTGAAGACGAAGAAGAAGCGTTGAAGACATTGATCAATGCGATTGAAAGTGGACTCGGTGAATAATATTGTCTGTTTAGCCCGTTGTGTACAACGGGCTTTTCTTTCGCGGAATTGGAGGAGGCAAAGTGTTAAACTACAAACATTATCGTAAGAATCCGGTAGTAAATTATCCGGAAAGGAAATGGCCTGGGAAAGAGATCGAGAAAGCGCCGATCTGGTGCAGTGTGGATCTGCGGGACGGCAATCAGGCGCTGATCGATCCTATGGTGGTGTCGGAGAAGATAGAGTTCTTTAACTATCTGATAAAGCTGGGATTTAAGGAGATCGAGGTCGGGTTTCCGGCTGCCAGTCAGATAGAGTTCGATTTCCTGCGCCAGCTGATCGATCGTAAGCTGATTCCGGACGATGTAGTCGTACAAGTATTGACGCAGTGCAGAGAAGAACTTGTGGCGCGGACATTCGAGGCTATCGAGGGATGCAGGCAGGCGATCGTGCATATCTATAATTCGACCTCCACGTTGCAGCGGGATGTGGTCTTTCATATGGAGAAGGAAGATATCACCAGGATCGCGGTGGAGGGCACGCGGATGGTGAAGCGGTATGCCGCAGATTTCCCGGGTAAGATCATACTGGAATACTCTCCGGAGAGCTTCACCGGAACAGAACTGGAGTATGCTTTGGAAATCTGTACGGCGGTGCAGGAAGAGTGGGGACCGACGAAAGAGAACCCGATGATCATCAATCTGCCGTCTACGGTGGAGACGAACACCCCCAATGTGTATGCGGATCAGATCGAGTGGATGAATACACATTTCAAGAACAGAGAGAGCATCATTCTGAGTGTGCATCCGCATAATGACAGGGGAACGGGTGTGGCCAGTGCGGAGCTGGCGTTGTTAGCGGGAGCTGAGCGCGTGGAGGGTACACTGTTCGGCAATGGTGAGCGGACCGGCAATGTGGATATCATGAACATTGCTTACAATATGTTTTCACAGGGGATCGACCCCAAGTTGGCTGTCGAACATGTCAATGAGAGCATAGAGATCTACGAGAGATGCTGCAAGATGCAGATACATCCTAGACATCCCTACGCGGGCAAGCTGGTATTTACAGCTTTCTCTGGATCCCACCAGGATGCGATCAATAAGGGTGTACAGGCTATGAAAGAGCGTGGGAATGAGATCTGGCAAGTGCCTTATCTTCCCATTGATCCTTCGGATATCGGCAGAGAATACGAGCCGATCGTGCGGATCAATTCACAGTCCGGCAAGGGCGGTGTGGCCTTTATCATGGATACGTATTTTGGTTTCAAGCTGCCTAAGGGCATGCATAAGGAATTTGCTGGAGTGATCCAGAAGATATCCGAGAAGCAGGGCGAAGTGTCGCCCGATCAGATCATGGATAATTTCCGGGAGCAGTATCTTGACCAGAAGGAGCCGATTCATTTCCGCAGATTGCGTGTGGATGACTTAAGCGAGGAGACGACGTCGGAATTTGACACTAAGGTGACGGTACTCTACACGGATGCCGGTGTGGAGAAGCGGTTTGAGGCAGTGGGTAACGGCCCGATCGACGCCGTGAAGCGCGGCCTGCAGGAAGAACTGGAGCTTGATATCAAGATTCTGGATTACGAGGAGCATGCGCTGCAGAGCGGTTCCAATTCACAGGCAGCGGCATATATTCATCTGCTTGACGCGGATAGCGGGCGTGTTACATACGGCGTGGGTGTAAGCTCGAATATTACAAGGGCGTCGGTCAGAGCCATCTTTTCCGCGATCAACAGGCTGGGGCTGGGTGAGCGCTAACGTCTAGAGAGGAGAAGGTATATGACGCAGATAGAACAATTGAGGGAATGGGTACGGGAAAGCGACAACATAGTCTTCTTCGGCGGAGCGGGGGTATCCACGGAGAGCGGCATTCCGGATTTCAGGAGTGTTGACGGACTGTACCATCAGCACTATGATTATCCGCCGGAGACGATCTTGAGCCATACTTTTTACAGAAAGAAGCCGGATGAGTTCTACCGGTTCTACCGGGCCAAGATGCTGTGTCTGGATGCAGAACCCAATGCGGCACACAGGAAACTGGCACAGTGGGAGCAGGAAGGTAAGCTGAAGGCGGTCGTGACGCAGAACATTGACGGATTGCATCAGGCGGCGGGCAGCAAGGTGGTATTGGAGCTGCATGGGTCGGTGCTGCGCAATTACTGTGAGCGCTGCGGTAAATTCTACGGTGTGGAGCATATTGTCAATTCGGAAGGCGTTCCGGCATGTGAATGTGGCGGAAGCGTTAAGCCGGATGTGGTGTTATATGAGGAAGGACTGGATCAGAAGACGCTCACGGATGCCGTGCGCTATATCAGTGAGGCAGATGTCCTGATCGTAGGCGGTACGTCCCTGGCGGTCTATCCGGCAGCCGGGCTTCTGGATTATTACAGAGGGAATAAACTTGTGCTGGTAAATAAGACGCCTACGCCGCGGGACTCCGTTGCGGACCTGATCGTACAGGGAAGCATCGGGGAGATCTTTTCTCAGCTTGATTGAGACGTAAAGCTTCCTGCAGGAATGGAGACAGTTTTGGCTGCGACAGGGTGATTTGCGCATTCTGTTCCGGACGACGAGCGGATATGGGGAGGTGCAGTATTTAATGGACATCCGGGTGGGAGACATCCTGAAATTAAAGAAACAACATCCCTGTGGTTCCAGGGAATGGGAGGTACTGCGGATCGGTGCGGATTTCCGCTTAAAATGTATGGGCTGCGGGCATCAGATCATGATCGCACGCAGACAGGCGGAGAAGAATGTGAAAGAGATCCGCAGCAGGGAGAGAGCGGATTGAACTGTTGGTAACAGTTCAGCCCTCTGCATTCATAAAAGCGTCTGCTGCGCAGCCGTCGCCGCCTTGCGGTTCATCTTTTATTTCATCAGAGGGCGCTCCGCTCATAAAATACTCTGCAGCCCGTGTTCTGTGTGCAAGCACCCACACAGTCTGCGGAGTACTTTATGGCTGAACTGTTACAGAGATTGTGTAAAATCTGCTTGCGCAAACTTCCTTCTTGTGATATTATTAATACTCGTGATATACTAACTTGACTTTAAGTCAATCATCCTTGCTCCTTTCCAATGGAAGGGGCCAGAGACCAAAAGGAGGAAACGAAGCATGAACAAATACGAATTAGCCGTTGTTGTCAGTGCGAAGATCGAAGACGAAGAGAGAGCTGCTACTTTAGAGAAAGCGAAGGCTCTGGTAGAAAGATTCGGCGGCCAGATCACCAATGTTGACGACTGGGGTAAGAAGAGATTAGCCTACGAAGTACAGAAAATGAAAGAGGCTTATTACTATTTCATCCAGTTTGATGCTGAGAGCAATGTTCCGGCCGAGATCGAGAGCCGTATCCGTATCATGGATAACGTCATCAGATATCTGTGCGTAAGACAGGACGAGAAATAGAAAGAGGACTTTATGAACAAAGTAATACTAAT
Source organism: uncultured Lachnospiraceae bacterium (assembly GCA_947175055.1). GTDB lineage: Bacteria > Bacillota > Clostridia > Lachnospirales > Lachnospiraceae > UBA3282. The sequence continues at coordinate 22,538 of CAMWLJ010000037.1, forward strand.
GGGGCGTTTGACAAGAGATCCTGAGGTGAGATATTCCCAGGGAGATAACGCTATGGCAGTTGCGAGGTATACATTGGCCGTGGACCGCAGATTCAATCGTAACAATGACGATCAGACTGCAGATTTTATCAGCTGTGTTGCTTTTGGCAGATCAGGTGAGTTTGCCGAGAAGTATCTCCACAAAGGAACGAAGATTGCGATCACGGGACGTATCCAGACTGGCAGCTATACCAATAAGGATGGCGTTAAAGTGTATACAACAGATGTTGTAGTAGAGGATCAGGAATTTGCTGAGAGTAAGAACAGCGCCGGCAGCGGCGACAGTGGATTTGCTCCTGCAGGAAGACCCGCACCGGCAGCGGCCGGCGATGGTTTCATGAATATTCCCGACGGAATCGACGAGGAACTGCCGTTCAACTGATCATTTGATTTTAGTGACGGAGAAGGGGGCTTTTCTGTTACTGATTTAGAAGGAGGCAAAACCATGGCATTTAATAAAACAGACAGGCCGGATTATCCTGCAAAGAAAAAGGGTGGAATGCGCAGAAGAAAGAAAGTGTGCGTATTTTGCGGCAAAGATAATGTAATTGATTATAAGGATACCAACAAACTGAGAAGATATGTATCCGAGAGAGGTAAGATCCTTCCCAGAAGGATCACCGGTAACTGCGCTAAGCATCAGCGTGCATTGACGGTAGCGATCAAGCGTGCAAGACACGTAGCGCTTATGCCTTACGTTCAGGATTAATGATCAAGAAGAGGTTTTCGCATGGAATCGGTGCGAAGCCTCTTTTTTTTTACGGAAATTGCGAGATTTTTTACGGTTTCAGACGCGTCGGTTTATAGGGAAAAAAGTCTATATATTTGGAGTAGCGGGAATCTTCAAAAAATGCTATACTTATATTGGTGTGTAAATGGATACATATTTTTTCGGAATGGATGAAAATGGATGAAGAACAACATTAAATTAAAGGGAAGAATGAAGAACTATCTGCAGTCTTCTTTATACCTGGGATTTTTGTTGATCGCAGTGGATGTTCTGATCTACTTTATTGATTATCGGGCAGGTATAGTGCTCAGTGGTTTTATTGTATTTTATATTGCCATCATTCTATATATGATGCTGTATAATAAGCCGGTGATCATGAATGAACTGGTAAGCTTTGCTACGCAGTATGGACAGATACAGAAACGGCTTCTGCGGGATCTGGAATTGCCGCATGCTTTACTGGATGAAGCGGGCAAAGTCATATGGACAAATATTGCATTCGAGAGAATGGTGCATCAGGATAAGGGATACCGCAAATCGATCACGTCCCTGTTTCCGTCTATTACTAAGGACAAGCTTCCGGGTGAGAACGAGGAAGACGAAGTGGAATTTGACGTGGAATATGAGACGGGGAACTATATCGCCAAGCTGAAGAAGATCTCACTGCGCGAGATGGCGGAGAACAGTGACATCATAGAAGCACAAGGGTACGACGGCTATCTGATCGCGCTGTACATGTTCGATGAGACGGCGCTGAAGATCGCGCTCCGCGAAGTGGACAACCAGTCTTTGGCTGTGGGCCTGATCTATCTTGACAATTATGACGAGGCGCTGGAGAGTGTGGAAGAAGTCAGGCGCTCTCTGTTGATCGCGCTGATCGACCGTAAGGTTAACAAGTATATCGCAGCACTTGACGGTATCTGCCGGAAGCTGGAGAAGGACAAATACTTCGTGATCATGCGCAAGGAGGCAGCCATGCATCTGCAGGAGAGCCGTTTTGATCTGCTGGAAGATGTCAAGACGGTCAATATCGGCAATGAGATGGCTGTTACGATCAGTATCGGTATGGGCCTTAATGGGCTCAGCTATTCGCAGAATTATGAGTTTGCCCGTAATGCGATCGATATTGCACTGGGACGCGGCGGCGACCAGGCGGTGGTGAAGATACCAGAGAATGTCACTTATTATGGCGGCAAGAGCCAGCAGATGGAGAAGAGCACACGTGTTAAGGCCAGAGTCAAGGCGCACGCATTTAAGGAGATCGTGTCGGTCAAGGATGAAGTGTATGTTATGGGACACCGAATGGGGGATGCCGACAGCTTTGGTGCTTCTGTGGGCATCTACAGGATCGCCCGGACATTGGATAAGCCGGCGCATATTGTCCTGAATGATATCGGGGCATCCATGCAGCCTATGATCGATATGTTTAGGAACAGTGACGGCTATGAAGAGGATATGATCGTGAACAATGCACAGGCATTGGAGATGGTGGGGAACAACGCAGTACTGGTAGTGGTAGATGTGAGTAAGCCCAGCATCACGGAATGTCCCGAGCTGTTGAAACGGTGTAAGTCGGTGGTGGTACTGGATCATCACAGACAGGGGGCAGAGATCATCGAGAATGCAACACTGTCTTACATTGAATCGTATGCATCATCAGCTTGCGAGATGGTATCGGAGATTCTGCAGTATACAAGCGATACATTGCGTCTGCGGCCGGAGGAGGCGGATTGTATGTACTCCGGCATTATGATAGATACCAATAATTTTATGACGAAGACAGGTGTCAGAACCTTTGAGGCGGCGGCTTTCCTTCGGAGAAACGGTGCGGATGTGACTCGCGTCAGGAAGTTGTTCCGGGATGATGCCGCAGAGTATAAGGCGAAGGCGTATGCCGTCAGCCATGCGGAGATCTACAGGAACTGCTATGCCATTTCAATATTCCATGGCGATAATCTGGCAAGCCCTACGGTGATCGGGGCGCAGGCGGCCAATGAACTATTGAATGTGAAGGGGATCAAGGCAAGCTTTATATTGACCCCATATAACGGAATGATCTATATCAGCGCACGCTCCATAGATGAGGTGAACGTGCAGGTGATCATGGAGAGGATGGGCGGCGGCGGACATTTGAATATTGCCGGAGCCCAGATGGAGAACGGTACGGTTGAGGAAGGAATTGCTTCAATCAAGAGAACGCTTGATGCGATGATCGCGGAAGGCGAATTAGACGGATAAGTGAGGATAAGGATATGAAAGTTATTTTATTACAGGATGTAAAATCACTCGGCAAGAAGGGTGAGATCGTAAATGTGAGTGACGGCTATGCCAGAAATTTTGTTTTGCCAAAGAAATTAGGTGTGGAAGCCAATTCAGCAAATATGAATGATTTGAAGCTGCAGAAGGCTAACGCCGATAAGGTTGCGCAGGAGCAGCTTGCGGCAGCGAAAGAACTTGCGGCTCTTCTGGAGACCAAAGAAGTCGTGCTGACAATGAAAGCGGGGGAGGGCGGCAGAGTTTTTGGTTCCGTCTCTTCCAAGGAGATCGCAGCGGCGGCGAAGACGCAGTGCGGTTTAGAACTGGATAAGAAGAAGATCCAGCTTCCGGATGCGATCAAGGCACTGGGTGCCTATGAGGTGAATGTCAAGCTGCACACGAAAGTGACCGGGAAGCTTAGGGTCAAGGTAGTGGAGGAGAATTAAACTCATATTCTGCATTGCTTACGGCGTGTGCTGTATGCAGGAACGGACAGAGTATGGCAGCGTGGGCACGTCCGGCGTAAACGGCGTAGATTACAAAACGGCAGGTGACAGACGTTGGAAGAAGCATTACTGAAGAGAATATTACCGCACAGTATGGAAGCAGAACAGTCTGTCATCGGTTCTATGATCATGGACAGAGAAGCTATAATCGTTGCTTCAGAGATTGTTCTGGGAGAAGATTTTTATAATAAACAATATGGTGTACTCTTTGACACTATGGTGGAGTTAAATGATGAAGGCAGACCGGTAGATCTGGTCACACTGCAGGACAGATTGAAAGAGAAAGATGTGCCGCCGGAGGTGAGCAGTCTGGAATTCATCCGGGATCTGATCACGGCAGTGCCTACATCGGCTAATATTAAACACTATGCCAATATCGTGGCGGAGAAGTCTACGCTGCGAAGACTGATCAGGATCAATGAAGATATTGCCAATACCTGTTATGTGGGTAAAGACAGCCTGGAAGATATTCTGGCCGATACGGAGAAGCGGGTTTTTGATCTCGTGCAGCGGAGAAATACAGGAGAGTTTGTGTCGATCAGACAGATCGTTATGAACGCTATGGACAATATCGAGAAGGCGTCCCATAATAAGGGGAATGTGACGGGTGTTGCAACGGGCTTTCTGGATCTGGACTACAGAACGGCCGGTATGCAGCCCTCAGACCTCATTCTGGTAGCCGCAAGGCCTTCCATGGGAAAGACTGCCTTCGTCTTGAATATAGCCCAATATGTGGCTTTTAAGCAGGCAAAGACAGTGGCTATCTTCAGTCTGGAGATGTCCAAGGAACAGTTGGTGAACCGTTTGTTTTCCATGGAGTCGAAAGTTGATTCTCAGCATCTGCGTACAGGGAATCTGTCGGACGTAGAGTGGGAGAAGCTGATCGAGAGTGCGGGAGTGATCGGGAAGTCTAACTTGATCATCGATGATACACCGGGTATCAGTATTTCGGAGTTACGTTCCAAGTGCCGGAAGTACAAGCTGGAACATAATCTGGAGATGATCATCATCGATTACCTGCAGCTGATGTCGGGCAGCGGTCGCTCCACGGATTCCAGACAACAGGAAATATCGGATATCTCGCGTTCCCTTAAAGCGCTGGCCAGGGAGCTGCACGTTCCGGTGATCGCCCTTTCGCAGCTGAGCCGTGCCGTGGAGCAGCGGCCGGACCACAGACCGATGCTCTCAGATCTGCGTGAATCGGGAGCGATCGAGCAGGATGCCGACGTAGTCATGTTTATCTACAGGGATGACTATTACAATAAGGATACAGAGAAAAAGGGAATCGCGGAGATCATCATTGCAAAACAGAGAAACGGTCCGATCGGTACGGTAGAACTGGTATGGCTGCCGGATTTTACCAAATTTGCGAATCTGCAGAGATAGAGGAGACAGGACATGCGGAATTTGTGATACAGCAACCGCATGCGGGAAAGATACGAAAGAGACAAACCTTAGGGGGAGTCTCTTTTTTTTGACATCTCGATTCAAAATATGCAATCGGGGTATAGGGAAAAGGCATAAGAGGGAAGGAGTATCAGTATGGAACAGAAAACGATCTACTACATATCGGAAGCTGCTAAGAAGGTGCAGGTAGAAAGCCATGTGCTGCGTTATTGGGAGGAGGAGCTGGAGCTGCCTATCAAGCGCAATGAAATGGGGCATCGCTGCTATACGGAGCAGGATATCAGACAGCTGAAGGAGATCAAACAGCTGAAAGAACAGGGATTGCAGCTGAAGGCGATCAGAACGATCCTCTTTCGGTTGCCGGGGCAGACGGGCAGCAAGACAGAAGATATTCTAATGCGGCAGGTAAGCAGACAAATGGAAACGGAAACAAAGATGGAGACGGTGCGGCCGGAAATAGTAACGGAAAGGAAAGAGGAAGCGGCGAGGAATCAGGATATGACAGAAAACATCATGGAAAATATGACAGAACAGGAAAAGGAAACGGAGGAAAAGAATGAGCCGGAGGAGAATGTGGAAGGCGGCGCAGAGAGGAAACCGGAAGGGCGGGAGACGGAAATGGATATCACGCATCCACAGCGATTCGTAGTGGCTCTGTCTAAGGAGAAGGAAGCACCTGCAGATACGGAGGCAGAGTACGTAGATGCGGATAAGAGCAAAAAAGCTGCAAGACTGCAATATCTGCTACAGCATATGATCACGGAGGCGGTCAGATCGGCTAACAGAGAGTTATGTACCGATGTCAAGGAGAGTATATTGAAGGAGCTTGACTATCAGTTCCGGATGCAGGAAGAGCGGGATGAGGAACGTTGGAAGAAGGAAGAAGAGCATTACCGCAGAATAGATGAAATGATCAGAGAGCGTCACAAACCGAAAGAAAGACTTGGCAGAGGGAAAAAGAAATCCCTCATCGCGGAAGATACGACCAAACCCTGATCGTGCCGTCTGCGGTGAGGGACGTGAGCCATACCGGACTCTTGTTTGATTAACCCTGTTCGATAGAACCTGTAGGGCAAGCGCCTGCGCAGGAACCGCAGTCAATGCATTTAGCAGGGTCGATCTCGAACTTGCCATCACCCATGCTGATCGCGCCTACCGGGCACTGTGCTTCACAAGCGCCACAAGATACACAACCGTCATTAATTACGAATGCCATATTGATATCCTCCTTATGTTATAAAACTATGTGAGATTGATATAAATTTATCAACTTCTATTTTAATATAAAAGGACACAATATACAAGTGGCAATTATTGAAAAACAATTGTTAACCCCGATCGGTAAGCTTATCCTGTCAGGAATGCTGGATGTTAAGCTCCTCGCGGCGTTTACGGATACCGTCCAGTATCACCTGCTTCTTCTCGATCAGCTTGCTCTTGTCCATGGGCTCCACGCCATCCAGTTTATAGGCCATGCCCAGCTTCTCGTATTTGGGCTTGCCCATGGTATGATAGGGAAGAGCGTCCAGGGCTTTAAGATTGGTAAATGCACCGATAAAATAGCCCAGCTGGTACAGATATTTATCATCATCCGTGATACCGGGAACGATAACATGGCGGATCCACATATCCACATGTTTCTCGTTCAGATATTCCGCGAAAGCGAGAATACCGTCGTTAGGCTGTGAAGTCAGCTCTTTATGTTTCTCGGGATCGATATGTTTGATATCCAACATTACCAGGTCGGTCATCGTCATCAGCTCATCCAGCTTGGCAAGCCATTCGGGGTTGGCGTTCTTCTTATAAGCAATACCGGAGGAATCGATACAGGTATGGATATTCTTCTTCTTTGCCAGACGGAACAGATCCAGTAGGAAATCCACCTGCATCAGAGGTTCCCCGCCTGTCACAGTGATGCCGCCGCCTTTGTAGAAGCTGATATTGCGTTCATATTGTTCAATGATGTATGAGGGTTCCATCAGTGTGCCGCCGTTCATTTCCCAGGTATCAGGATTGTGGCAGTAGGCGCAGCGCATGGGACAGCCCTGCACAAACACGACGAATCTGACGCCTGGTCCGTCTACGGTTCCGAAACTCTCTAAGGAGTGTATTCTTCCCTGCATAAGTAAGTACCTTCTTTCTCTTCATGATTCTTAGTAAGGAACTGTTAAAGATTTATCCTGCGTCATATGCCAAAATAATTCTTAACAGTTTCTAAGTATAGTATAACCTGTATTCGTGAAAAAAACCAGATGAAATAAAAGGTGAGCCGCAAAGCGGCGTCGGATGCGCAGCAGACCTTTTATAAAGATGGGGGCTGAACTGTTATTTCAGGGCATTAATTAGGAAAAAAAGAAAACCAGGGAACAATGTCCCTGGCTTTCGTTAAATACAGTATGCACAGTCTATAAAGACTGTCTGTTATCTGCCGATCCTATGCGCCGGATTAAACTGACTCATGGAAAGTACGGGAGATAACGTCTGCCTGCTGTTCCGGTGTCAACTTGATGAAGTTAACAGCATAACCGGATACGCGGATCGTCAACTGAGGATAGTTCTCAGGATGCTTCTGAGCGTCCAGTAAGGTATCTCTGTTGAGTACGTTAACGTTAAGGTGATGACCGCCTTTTGTTGCATAACCATCTAATAATGATACTAAGTTATCTACCTGAGCATTTGCTGCCATTGTTGTGTCCTCCTCTATATTTGTTTTATGATATCTGGGCCATACGCTCGTAATACGTCGCTTCGCGACTTACGCCCGGTTGTTAAGCCAAGGATCCGCATGGCTGGATAGTTACTTAAAGTCGTCAAGACCCTCTTGGAGAGTCGGAACGCTGCAGGCAAGAGGTGTACGAGAACAATCGGTACAACCCATTGTCTGAACATTCATAGAATCTTCGGCCTTGTCGTCGACATCCACATTCACGTGTCCGACACCCTGTGCCATTCCGGAATCCATCATCTTGACAAAGTCGTCAATCATCTGCTTGTTATCCATATATTCATCTTCCTTTCATACCTCTCCTTACCACCCATCTCTATAAGATATGCGGCAGGAGACAGTTATTGTAATCCTCCGGAAAAAATCTTCATATATGGATTTTTTCCGGCCGGGTACAAGAATATCGTACCCAGCCATATTATTTCAAATATCCAAATAAATTATTTGTTCAGATCTAACTCAAGATCGCCTGCAAATACCTGATCCTCTTTACCAAGAGCACCCGGAATGATGGTAAAGGTATTGGAGATACCATCCTGTGCATCATTGAACGGAAGCTTGGATACGGAAGACAGGGAAGCTACTGCACCATGAGTGTCACGGCCGTGCATCGGGTTAGCGCCCGGAGCAAAAGGCTGGCCTTTCTTACGTCCGTCAGGTGTGTTACCTGTAGCCTTACCGTAAGTTACGTTGGAAGTAATGGTAAGGATGGAAGTTGTCGGAACACCGTTCCTGTAGGTGTGATGTCTTCTGATCGCTGTCATGAACTTGTGAACGATCTCCTGAGCGATCTCATCTACGCGGTCGTCGTCATTACCATATTTCGGGAAGTCGCCGGTTGTCTTGAAGTCAACGATGATACCGTCTTCGTCTCTGATCGGCTCAACCTTAGCGTATTTGATAGCGGACAGGGAGTCAGCTACGATTGACAGACCTGCAACACCTGTTGCGAAATAACGCTTAACGTCTCTGTCATGAAGAGCCATCTCTGCTCTCTCATAGCAGTATTTGTCATGCATGTAGTGGATGATGTTCAGTGTATTTACATACACGTCTGCCTGCCACTCCATCATATCAAGGAACTTATCCAGAACATCATTGTACTCCAGAACATCGCCTGCAACCGGACGATATTTCGGGCCAACCTGCTTCTTGGTAACTTCGTCAACACCGCCGTTCAATGCGTACAGCAGACATTTAGCAAGGTTAGCGCGGGCGCCAAAGAACTGCATTTCCTTACCGATTACCATGGAGGATACGCAGCATGCGATACCGTAGTCGTCACCGTGTGTCACTCTCATCAGATCATCGTTCTCATACTGGATGGAAGAAGTCTGGATGGACATCTTAGCACAGTATCTCTTCCAGTTCTCAGGCAGTCTTGTGGACCACAGAACTGTCAGGTTCGGCTCCGGAGAAGGTCCTAAGTTGGTCAGTGTGTGCAGATAACGGAAGCTCATCTTCGTTACCATCGGACGTCCGTCAACGCCAACACCGCCGAGAGACTCTGTTACCCATACCGGATCGC
>CAMWLJ010000038.1 GCA_947175055.1 uncultured Lachnospiraceae bacterium
GGTGGCGCCATTCTTCCTGCTGTTGGGAATGTTGATTCCGCTCATATCCTACTGCTATGTGGCTAAACGGTCCGTGGTGGAGCGGCTGAGGGAGGCGGAGTGAGCATTACATGCAAGGGCATGCCCGTTTTGTCCGTCATTTTCCACAAAAAATGGCCTTATACTTGTCAGAAATATTAATAAACATTAATGAATTTTCAGAAAATACTTACAAATATAGCGAATTCATGTTATCATACTATATATTAAGGAAATTATCGGCGAAAATATGAGGGCAACATTTTGTTGCCCGACAATATTTTTCTTTCATAGGACACAGTGCTGTTACAGAAGGATAGGACTGGTCAGATGCTTTAAGGGACGGTGATATGGCCTGGAAAGCAACATGATAATGTGAGGTATCAGGGAAGAAAGCAGGATGTGTTCTATGAGGTGAGTTCATGCTCACAGAAACATGGAGGGTCTATGTTTGAAAAGGATCAATTGATCATGTGCGGCGGACACGGTGTATGCCGTGTTGTTAACGTCACGGGGAACCCCTTTGACAGATTCGATAAGGTACGGATGTTCTATGTGTTGGAGCCGGTCTTCGAGAAAGCGAGTACTGTTTATATGCCGGTGGATAATGATAAGGTCATTATGCGCAGGATCATGAACAGGGATGAGGCGGAGGAACTGATCGACAATATCACGGAGATAGAGACGGTCTGGGTCAAGGAGGAGAAAGGCCGGGAGCAGATGTACAAGGATGCGATCCGTACCTATGACTGCCAGAGTCTGGTGCAGATCATCAAGACGCTTTATATGCGCAGGCAGAGCCGTATCAAGGAAGGGAAGAAGGTGCTATCCTCCGACGAACAGTACCTGCGAAAGGCCGAGGCACTGTTGTACAGCGAGATGTCCGTAGCACTTAACATTCCCAAGGAGGAAGTGCAGGAATATATTTCGGACGCAGTCAAGCGCAAGAAGAATCTGGTGTGATCTATATGTAGCGTAATAAAGGAAAGTCAGACCGCGGGGTCTGGCTTTTTTGGTGAAAAATGCGCTCTGTGGTATGCAATTAAGAGGCTTGCATTTTTGCGGATAAAATTGTATGCTTGTATAGTTCATGCTAATGATTCATATCCTGTGTGCAGGACAGTGATCATTAGCGTGGGTCATACCGATGTGTAAAGTGATTTTGCCAGCAATTGAGTCAGGCAAAACAGAGATAAGAACCGGACGACTTATCATATTTAACAGGGAATATTGAGGGATTTTAATGATCATAGATGCAGTAATGGACAGTTTCATAGACAGTATCAGGTTACTGCCTTTTCTGTTTCTGACCTATCTTGCGATGGAGTATCTGGAGCACAAGGCAGGACAGAAGATGCAGGAGACCATACGCAGCGCGGGCGCAGGCGGTCCGGCGATCGGCAGTGTGCTGGGAATATTTCCGCAGTGCGGCTTTTCGACGGTGGCTTCTAATCTGTATGCGGGCAGGATCATCACACTGGGGACGCTGCTTGCTGTCTTTCTGTCCACATCCGACGAGATGCTTCCAATCATGATCTCCGAGAATGTCGGTGCAGCGATGATTTTAAAGATTCTGGCGGTGAAGGTGATCGCTGCGCTGACAGCCGGCTTTGCAGTAGACATTCTTTCCGGGAACAGGCGCAGGCAGATGCAGATCGAGCATCTGTGTGAGCAGCATCACTGCCACTGCGAAAACGGTATCTGGAAGTCGGCACTGCATCATACAATAGAGATTTTTCTCTATATTATGGTGATTTCATTTACACTGAATCTGCTGATCGGGTGGATCGGAGAGGACACGATCGGCAGTCTGTTCCTCAATCGTCCGGTGGTGGGAGAGCTGGTCGCGGCGCTTGTTGGTATGATTCCTAACTGTGCATCCTCTGTGGCCATCACGCAGCTGTATTTAAGTGGCGTGCTGAGCGCCGGGGCGATGATCTCGGGCCTGCTGGCCGGTTCGGGTGTGGGGCTGCTGGTGCTGTTCCGAGTGAACGACGACCAGAAGGAGAATATCAAGATTCTGGGATTACTGTACGGGATCGGTGTTGCAGGCGGTATCGTGGTGAATTGGCTGGGGATTGTTTTCTGAGCAGTACTAGTACTTACTGAAAACGTTTTACCAAGAGTGGGTTTATGATCTTCTGGGGATAGCTATGGATGTGCCGATATTTACGGGGACAAAAATAGAACGAAAAAAGAACCGACCCCAGAGCATCTACATCTCCAAAATCAGTCCTTCAAAGTGCACCGCCAGGGGCTCGAACCCTGGACACCCTGATTAAGAGTCAGGTGCTCTACCAACTGAGCTAGCGGTGCGTATCTTATGTGAATTACGGTGATAAGTTTCTGTTTACCTCACGCGCAAGTGTTATTATAGTATAATGTTTTGAGCATTGCAAGTCTTTTTTTAAAGAAATTTAAGAAAAATTTACAGAAATATAAATTTTTGGTAAGAAATGGCGAAAATGCAAAGGTTTCATCTGCATACAGACAATCAAAGACCCGCTGCAAGCAGCCACTTGGCTCGTTGCTCGCGGGAATAAAGAATACGTGAAAAAATTGGGAATCTGTGTTATGATGAACAACTGGGAACCGCACAGGTGGAAAACTTTTACGTAAAACGCTTCGGAATGGAGGAAAAGATGATTTTTGAGAGTCACGCACATTATGATGATGAAGCATTTGATAAGGATAGAGACGAGCTGCTTGCTTCACTTGCCGGACACGGGATCGACATGGTGATCAATGTGGGGGCAAGTCTGGCAGGCTGCAGGGCGACATTGGAACTGATAGAGAAATACCCTTTTATCTATGGTGCGATGGGTGTACATCCCAGCGAGACGCAGGAACTGAGTGAGGAGGGAATTGCCTGGCTGCGCGAGCAGTGTTTCCGGGATAAGGTAGTGGCAGTGGGAGAGATCGGGCTGGATTATTACTGGAAGGAGCCGGAGCCTGCTCTGCAGAAGAAGTGGTTTGAACGACAGCTGGAACTGGCACGGGAAGTTAAAATGCCGGTGATCATTCATTCCAGGGATGCGGCTAAAGACACGCTGGATATGATGCAGGCGCTTCATGCGGAGGAGATGGGCGGCGTTGTACATTGCTATTCTTATACGAAGGAGTTGGCACGGGAATATCTGAATATGGATTTCTATTTCGGCATCGGCGGAGTGATCACGTTTAAGAATGCGAAGAAGCTGAAGGAGGCAGTGGCCTATATCCCGTTGGAAAAGATCCTTTTGGAGACGGACAGCCCCTATCTTTCGCCGGAACCGAACCGGGGAAAGCGCAATTCATCGTTGAATCTGCCATATATCGCGGAGGCAGTGGCCGAGCTTAAAGGGACCTGCAGCGAGGAAGTGATAGAAGTTACGAGGCAGAATGCGGAGCGGTTGTTCCGTTTAGGATAGGCTGACAGGCCGGAGTGTGAATACTGGCGGCAAACCCGGGAGAGTCAAAGGCTTGGAGTGATCGACTTTCATAGCATGGAGGATCATGCGACCCGTCAGGCGGCAGGCTGGGCACAATGAGAGTTCAGGATCAGTATATAGATCGGGTCGAAGTATATTAAGAGAATAGCGGATAAACACGGATAATGTAAATAAGAGTAGATAACGTAGAAGCGAGGATACTATGGCGACACTTGGCAGCAGAAGGAGTACGGCGGAGGTTATAGAGAAATACCATTTTAGTTTTCAGAAAAAGTTCGGGCAGAATTTCCTGGTGGACAGTAATATATTGGATAAGATCATCGAGTCGGCGCAGATCACCAGGGAGGACTGTGTGCTGGAGATCGGGCCGGGTATAGGGACGATGACACAGCGGCTGGCGGAGGAAGCGCGGGAAGTGGTGGCGGTGGAGATCGACAGGAATCTGATGTCGGTTTTGGAGGATACCCTTTCGGCATATACGAATGTGACAGTTGTCAATGCAGATATACTGAAGCTTGATCTGAACCGGTTGGTGGAGGAGCGTAACGGTGGCAGGCCCATCAAGGTGGTGGCCAATCTGCCCTACTATATCACGACACCGATCATCATGGCGCTTTTTGAAAAGCATGTGCCGTTACAGAGCGTGACGATCATGGTGCAAAAGGAAGTGGCAGATCGCATACAAGTAGGACCGGGTACCAAGGACTATGGGGCGTTGTCGCTGGCGGTGCAGTATTATGCGAAACCGGAGATCGTTACCAGAGTTCCGGCGTCCTGCTTTATGCCAAAGCCAAATGTGGATAGCACGGTAATCCGCCTGACGCGCTATGAGAACCCGCCGGTGGAGACCGCAGATGAAGCATGGCTCTTTGCCGTGATACGGGCTTCTTTTAACCAGAGAAGGAAAACTCTGGTGAACGGTCTGACGAATGCCGGTTATCCGGGTATCGGCAGACAGCAGGTGGAGGAGGTGCTGTCCGATATGGGACTTGCACTGACGGTACGCGGAGAAACGTTGACATTAGAGCAATTTGCCGAACTTTCCAATCGCCTTTCCGGGAGGAGGAGAAAGAGCAGATGATACAATATAGAGGGATTGTATATTGATACGCTTCCATATATTGGTATATGATAAAGGAACATGCTGTAGTAGGTGCTTTTTTTGTATATCATTATTTACATTGATAAGAGGCTATGGTAAACTAAGACAGTAAAAATAGGGTTTATATGGCCATATATCTGGCATGCGACAAGACGCATAGGATGAGATTAACTGTATAGAGAATAAATAGCAGTGAGAATACAATAATGAGGTGAGCACCTTGGATAAGTTTGAATATAAAATACGTGCGGAAGAGATCAATGCGCTGATCGGTGAGGGGAAATTTGCGGAGGCCGTTCAGATCGCGGATACCATCGACTGGCGCAGGGTCAAGAGCGTCATGATGTTATGCAAGATCAGCGATCTGTATAAGATCAACAGAAGATATCCGGAGAGCAGGGATATTCTTCTGCTGGCTTATGAGAAACACCCAACGAGTAGACTTATTGTTTATTCTCTCTGTGAGCTTTCGATCAAAATGGAAGAGAGCGTGCAGGCCATTGAATATTATAAAGAATTCGTGCAGATAGCACCGAAAGATACGGGCAGATATATTTTGCAGTACCGCCTCTATGAGGCGCAGGACGTGAGTCTGGAAGAGAGAATTGCAGTTCTGGAGGAATTTAAGAAACGGGATTACCGGGAGAAATGGGCTTATGAACTGGCCTATCTGTACCACCGGATCGGTCTGACTACCAAATGCGTGGAAGAATGCGATGAAATGTTCCTCTGGTTTGGAGAGGGTAAGTATGTAGTTAAGGCATTGGAACTGAAGAAGCTGCACGAGCCTTTGAACGAGGATCAGCAGGATAAATATGATCTGTGGATACAGGCGAGGGAGACTGCGGGAGAACTCTATGAAGAGGAAGAAGTGGAACAGAATTACACGGATACTTCTTCGGAGGATGGATACGCTCCTTCGGGTAACAGATCTACAGGATATGCAGAAGAACAGGAAGAAGATAATGACAGCACAGAGGCGGCAGAGATGCCGACAACGGAACTTCCGGAGGTCAAGACAGTAGACGTTGGTCAGTATAATACGATCAACTTGCAGATGGCACTGGCGGAGAGCATGAAGGAGATCCTGAGCGAGGAGGAAGGCACACAGGAAGCACCGGAAGAGTTTTACGGCCAGGAATATCCGGCGGAGGAGATCATATACGAGGACGGATATGGAGAAGCGCCAGAGGAAGAGGAGACCGATCTGACGGAAGAGGCTATGGACGCGGAAGAAGCCGAGAACGAGCCGGCAGTGTATGAAGATCCGGCATCGGTATCCGCCGAACTCTATGAAGAACCAGAAGATCAGGATGGTTATGAAGAATCGGAAGAACCGGGCATGGTTTATGAGGAACCGGAAACAGAGGCCATGGCTGCACCGGTGACAGAAGAGGAAGAACCGGTGCAGACTGACATGCTTCCGGAAGGAGTGGAAGAAGAGGATACAGATGCTGTTTCGGAATCCGCAGACGATCCGCTTATGAAAGAGACGATCAGGCTTCCGGATCCCAGGGATGTAGAGAGAAGGCTGCAGAAAGTTGCTGCAGCAAAGACTAGGGAGAAAAGGCAGGCCGCGGAACAACCGAAACCAAAGAGCAGGAAACCGGTCATGGATACGGATAACCTGGAGGAGATCAAGCCTTCTTTTGATGCTCAGCAGATTCTGGAGCAGATGAAGGCGGAGGCCAGGAAGCAGGCGGAGGCAGCCGAAGCAGAGCGGGTGCCGGGAGCGAGAACCGGTGTGCTCACGCCGTTAAATACGAAACCGTCAAAGTATGACAGCATTCTTTCTCAGGAATATGACGGGCAGATCAGTCTGGTAATGCCGGAGGCGGAACGGATCGAGAAGCAGATCACCGGACAGCTCAGTATAGAAGATATCATGGCTGAGTGGGAAGCGATGAAGAAGACCAACGAGCAGAAGCGCATGGAGGACGTCAGACAGCGGATCCTGCAGCACACGGGGGATCTTTTTGCAAACTTTGATGAGGCCACTAAGAATGGTCTTCTGGAAGAACTGGAAAGAGCATTTGTCGCTGCGATCATGAAAGAATCCGGCAAAACACCGTCGGTCAAGAAGGCAGGACAGTCAAATTCGACAGTTACGCGGAAGAAATCTGATCTTGTGGTAAAGTCTGCTGCGGAAGAGGAACTTCTGAAAGAAGCTGAAATTGACGAAACAGATGTGCCGGAGGAAGCAGAGGAGCTTGTACCGGAGGAATCGGAAACGGCAGAAGAGATCATACAGGAGGATATTGAACCAGAGGCGGAAGAACAACCGGAGAATGATGCTGTCAGGGAAAGAGAACTGACAGAAGAAGAGAGGGAACTTTTCGGGGAATTTATACATCATCGGAAATCCGAAAGACAGCTTGTACAGACGTTGGATAATATGAGTCTGGCACCGTATACGGGTAATGTGCTGATCACCGGGGAGGAAGAAGATACGGCCCTGGCGCTGGCGAAGGCGCTGGTCAGGGAGATGCAGCTGAATGACAGCAACTTTTCAGGCAAGGTAGCTAAGATCTCCAGTGCTGTCCTGAATAAAAGGGATGTGGAGGAGACGTTCGGCAAGTTGAATAACGGTGCTTTGATCATTGAGAAAGCGTCCCATTTGAAATCGGCGACGGCGGCCGACATGGCAAGAACACTGGATAGGGATAATATGGGACTGTTAGTCCTGATGATCGATCAGAAACAGAGTATGAACGAATTCCTGGAAGAGAATGCCGCTGTAAAGGAACATTTTAATCTGCGGGTAGATATCGAGGCACTGGATGATGAGGCCCTGGTAGCCTACGCACGGCAGTATGCGGAGGAGCAGGAGTACTCTATTGACGAATTCGGTATTTTAGCGCTTCATACGCGGATCGCAGACAGGCAGACCAGCGACCACGAGGTGAATCTGGCAGAAGTCAGGGAGTTGGTAGATGAAGCGATCTATCATGCCAATAAGAAAACGCCGGGACACTTTATGGATATCCTGCTGGCGAAACGGTATGATGAGGATGATATGATCATCCTGCGGGAGAAGGATTTCATGCATTACTAAGGATTTCATGAGGCGCTTTGTGGGAGAGGGCAGTTCCAAGGCGTCGATCAAGATCATAAGAAAAATGTAACGGGGGAGAGCATGTATGGCAAGGAAAACAACGAGCAAAGCAGTCAAACAGGGAACCAAGAAGGAAACTAAAAATCAGGTGCAGAAACCGGAAGAAAATCAGGTATTTATCTCGGAGGCTGATCAGTATGTCTTCGGGCAGGGAACACATTACGATATCTATAAGAAACTGGGAGCGCATCCTTCCGTGGAGAACGGCGTGAAGGGTATGTTCTTCGCGGTGTGGGCGCCTAATGCGGCCAGCGTCAATGTGATCGGTACTTTTAATGACTGGGACGAAGACCTGCACGTGATGACGAAGATCGGCCCCATCGGTATTTATACGTTGTTCTTGCCGGGCGTAGGTGAGAACGAGATGTATAAGTATCTGATCCGCACGCCGGAGGGCGAGAAGCTGTACAAGGCGGATCCTTTTGCAAACTATGCCGAGATGCGTCCCGGCAACGCGTCCAAGACCTATGATATCACGAAGTTCAAGTGGACGGACGGCACTTGGATGGCGAACAGAAACGGCAAGGATTACAACAAAGAGCCGGTGGCTATCTACGAATGCCATATCGGTTCCTGGATGAAACATCCGGACGGCACCAAGGAAGGCTTCTACAATTACCGCGAATTCGCAGACAGGATCGTGGAATATTTAAGGGAAATGAAGTATACGCATGTGGAGCTGATGGGGATTGCCGAATACCCGTATGACGGTTCCTGGGGATATCAGGTGACGGGTTACTATGCGCCCACATCGAGATACGGTACGCCGGATGATTTCATGTATCTGATCAATACGCTGCATAAGCATAAGATCGGCGTGATCCTGGATTGGGTTCCGGCACATTTCGCGACGGATGCCCACGGACTGGGACGGTTTGACGGGCAGTGCATTTTCGAGCATCCGGATCCGAGGATCGGAGAGCATCCGGACTGGGGAACGAAGATCTTTAACTATGGTAAGAATGAAGTCAGGAACTTCCTGATCGCCAATGCTCTTTTCTGGATCAAGGAATACCATATCGATGGTATCCGTGTGGACGCCGTGGCCTCTATGTTGTATCTCGATTACGGCAAGCGCGACGGCCAGTGGGTACCCAACAAGTACGGCGGCAATGAGAACCTGGAGGCGATCGAGTTCTTCAAGCATTTGAATTCTGTTGTATGCGGTACTTATCCGGGCTTTCTGACGATCGCGGAAGAGTCCACCGCGTGGCCGAAGGTGACCGGCAAGGTGGAGGAAGACGGCCTGGGATTTTGCTTTAAATGGAATATGGGATGGATGCATGATTTCTGTGAGTATATGAAGTTGGATCCCTATTTCCGCAAGAATAACCATTATGCCATGACATTTGCCATGACCTATAACCACAGTGAGAATTACATATTGCCGTTGTCCCACGACGAGGTAGTGCATCTGAAATGTTCTATGGTCAACAAGATGCCCGGCTATCCGGTGGATAAATATGCGAATCTGCGTCTGGGATATACCTATATGTTTGGCCATTCCGGCAAGAAGCTTCTGTTTATGGGACAGGATTTCGGACAGGAGAGAGAGTGGAGCGAGGAGCGGGAACTGGATTGGTTTCTGCTGGCCGAAGAGCAGAATAAGGGGATGCACGAGTATATGAAGGAGCTTTTGACGATGTACCGTAAGTATCCGGCGCTCTATTCTATCGATAACGACTGGAGTGGATTCGAGTGGCTTAACGCGGATGATGCGGATCGCAGCGTCTACAGTTTTTTCCGTAAAGACGAGACGGGCAAGAACAATATCATGTTCGTCATCAACATGACTCCGATGATGTGGGAGAATTACATGATCGGTGTGCCGAAGAAGAAGAAATACAAGCTGCTGCTTAACAGTGATGACAAACGCTTCGGCGGCCAGGGACATGAGATTCCGGCGGAGATCAACGCGGTCAAGGGGGAATGCAATTTTAAGAAATACAATATTTCCTTTGACTTGCCGCCTTATACGGCTGCGGTGTTTATTTTCTGATGATGTAATCTGTCAGCACGTGCTCCTGACGGTATTTTTGCTGAGAATGATGTGTGGCATGAGGATAAAGTGAATAATTTAAGTTTTGGAAAAGAGATGAGAGCTGTTCTTGTCTCTTTTCTTTAAATTATGGTTTTTTCCTGTTAATTTCCCGGAGTATCATGTATAATATACAGAAATGAGACGGACAGCCAGGTAGGCATGCGATTGTAATATTGAGATGAAAACGAATGTGTCAGTACACTAGATTACAAGATGAGTTTATGGGGAGGTAAAGGCTCTTGTTTGTACAACATAATCTGCTGGCAGAGAATGCGAATCGGCAATTGAACGTAAGCAGTAGGAGAAATGCGAAGACAACTGAGAAACTTTCATCGGGATACCGGATCAATCGGGCGGCGGACGATGCGGCAGGGCTGTCTATTTCCGAGAAAATGCGCAGACAGGTGCGCGGCCTGCATCAGACCGTGGATAATATTACGGAAGGGGTAGGCTATGTCCAGACAGCGGAGGGTGCGCTCAACGAGGTGCATGACATGCTGCAGCGGATGAATGAGCTTTCGGTGAAGGCGGCTAACGGTACGAATACGGAAGAGGACCGGGCGTATATCGACAGAGAAGTGCAGGCGTTGAAAGACGAGATGGATCGTATCTTCCGCACGACTACGTTTAATGACAAGAAGATCTGGGAGGCGGGAGACAGAAAGCTGCTGGGGTATTATAAGAGGCAGGCCGCCAATTTTGTCGGGACCGGTGGATATATAGCAGGAAGCGTGACAAATGCGAACTGCGGCGTACTGGCAAACAATAGCAGTGATTATGTCATCAAAGCGGATGCCGCAGACGGTGTCTGGATTGAGTGGACCGGTTGGGATGGCGAACCGTATGCAACAGAGAAGGTCGGCTGGGATGAGTTAAAGGCAAATAACTACAGATTTGAAATGAGCGATTATTTTGGCGATAAGGACCCGACAACGAATAAACTGTATACAACAGATGCCAAAGGGGATATCGTACCACAGTTTAAACATGCGGTCGCATTTTCCGTAAATGATGTAGCAACAATTGATGATATCGTCAAATGTATCAATAACACGAGAATGTACGCCAGTTCCTACGTGGACATGTCATCGTCCTTTCAGAATCCGGACGGTACGAAAAGGAATGACCTATATGGGATCACTTCTTCTGCCAGTTTGAACTATTGGGCTGCTTATGCATCTTATGTACATGGTAACGGTAAGGGGCATGATTTTGATGCTAAAGATGATACCTTTTTGGAGCCGAATCTGATCGCAAATAACGGTACCAGTAACTTGACAAAGTTTCCCGCAGCAACTACGGTGGATGCGGCAATAAAAAGTACGGAAGACTGGACTTTTTCCTTTAAAATGGAAGGGATCGGAGCAGTCACAGGATCATTAAGCAATGTAGAGTATTATTCGTATGACAGAGCAGCTGACGACGAGGATATATGGTGGTATAAATGGTGGGATTCCAATCATCATGAGTATACTTCTACCAAATACCATTATCCGGCAGATAACCTGGGCGGTGTAATGTCTGCACTGACCGGAACAAAGGATGAATATAATAAAGGAAACGGCAGTACGGATTCTACGCCAGGCTTGCTGGGCGAGAAAGAGCATGGGGCGACGGATACCGGAGGAATTATCGAGCTGAGTTTCAGTCTGACGGCCCAGAATGAATTTACTTACGGCACAAGTAAAAGCAACAGTGTCGGAAGCTTTAATATTTATATTCATGTCGATCCGAGAGACAGCAGAGAGAATACACAGGAAGCCATCCTGAAGAATATTACACAGGCGTTAAATGCGAATACTATTTTCGACTTTGAGAGAGATGCCGGTAACGACAGACACTATATTGATACGGCATCGGCGCACACACATAACATTGATGTCCCTTTCTATGGGGGAATATGCGGGTTTTATGTGCAGGCAGGTACGGAGGGCGGACAACATATCTCCGTACAGTACGAATCCCTCAGTTCAATTGTTTTGGGATTGGAGCACACGAACACTCTGACACAGGAGAGTTCCAGGAACGCTATCGACGAGATCAAGGGCGCCCTGCAGATGGTCAGTGAACAGCGTTCTACTTTCGGCGCGTATCAGAACCGCATCGAACATGCCAGCAATATCAATGCCAATGTGGAAGAGAACACGCAGGCGGCAGAGTCCCGCATCCGGGATGCCGATATAGCAGATTTGATGATGGAGTATTCCATTAATAATATCATCATGCAGGCCGGAACGAGTATGCTGACGCAGGCCAATCAGAGCACGCAGTCGATTCTGGAACTGCTGCAGTAGGCTTTTTTCAGAACAGTGCTGCCTGGAAGGAAAGTTAAAAGCGGGGCTGGATCGTAAGGTTCAGCCTTTTTCACTTTTCAAAGGTGTAGACTGTAGGCTGTGTTTTCGGTTGCAGGGTTAAGAAAACAACACAATATGCCGAAATAAAAGGCAACGAAAGAAAGATATAAATAAAAGAAGACCTGCTGCATGGAGTGAGTGTATGAAGATAACATTTGACAATAACAACACAAATCAAAATGTAGACAAGGTGACGACAACTCCATATCGGGATACCCGCACAGAGAAGACCTCCCAGGCGGGTGCATTTGCATTAGACATTTCTGGCACAGTTATGGATAACACGGCTTACAAGGGTCAGGGAAAGACCGCAGAAGAGGTTATGCAGGATGCAGGGCAGACAGACGTTGCCGTGCAGAGAGACTATATGACAGTGATGTCTAATACTATGTCCGAAGAAGACTACAACCGGATGATGGAAGACGGGTGTCATGTGGGAGATATGGATATAGAGGAAGTCGTTACGATTGTTGACAAGATCAAGGCGGAACTGATCAAGGGTGGTACGCAGGTAGTGGGGTACACCGATCAGATAGATGCGGACACACTGCGGGAGATCACGGGAAGTGAAGCTTTTGCGAGAGAACTGAGCAGACAGTTCCGGAAGCAGGATATCCCGTTGACAGAGGAGAATGTCCGGAATGCAAAGAAAGCCTATGATAAGGCGACGGAGCTTCGGGAGCTGACAGACGGCGCCGCCAAATACATGGTGGAGAACCAGATGGAACCTACCATCGATAATCTGTACCGGGCGGGCTACAGTTCTACCGCGGACGGCAGCAGACAGGGCCGCGGCTATTATGCAGACAGCGCCGGATACTATGCGAGAAAAGCGGAAGACTTTAACTGGCAGCAGCTGCGTCCGCAGATGGAGAAGGTTTTAGAGGAGGCCGGACTGGAAGTCAACGACAAGACGCTTGGTGATGCCCAGTGGCTGATCGAGAAAGGGATTCCACTGACACCGGATTCCGTGGCAGCATTTTATAAGCTGGATACATTGACGCTTCCGCAGGACGAGAGGCAGATCCTGTCGGCGGTGGCGTCGGCCATAGCGGACGGCAGGGGGGCAGGAGCGGCCAATCTGGCGGATGGCAGGAGCAATCTGGAGAAGGCGGCCGAGTATATAGAGAGATTTGACAGCATTCCGGATGAGGCGGTTGACCGGACTGTAGCGGCAGGTAAAGAAGTGACCCTGGTGAATTTGGAGAAGGCAGCTGAGGAGATCACTGCAGGAAATGGATCTGCTGCGACGGCTTCAACAGAAACATCTGATGGGAACAGAAGCGATACCGTGGTGGAGATCCCGGAGAATATTACGGCCAGACGACAGTTGGAAGAGATCCGCCTGATGATGACGGTGGAAGTGAACAGGAAGCTGTTAGGAAGCGGATACGCAATAGATACTACGGAACTGGAGCAATTGGTGAATGCCCTGCGACAGCTGGAGCAGAGGCAGCAGAGGCTTTTGTTCGGGGAGACGGATCCGGAGAGAGCGGCAGAGAAGGCGGCGCTTTATAACGAGACCAGGAGTAAGGTAGAGGAACTTCCTTATCTGCCCATTGCCATTGCGGGCAGATTCCGGATAACCGATGAAGATTTCACCTTAAATCAGGTACATATTTCCGGTACCGCTTTACGCAGTCAGTATGACGAAGCAAAGGAACGGTATGAAACCTGGATGACGAATACCAGAGCGGATCTGGGAGATTCCATGCAGAAGGCATTCCGAAATGTGGACAGTATCCTGGAGGATCTGGGGATGGAGACCAGCGAGGAGAACCGTCGTGCAGTCCGGATCCTGGGCTATAACCGGATGGAACTGTCACGTGAGAATGTGGAGACGGTAAGGGCTACCGATATGGAACTGCAGCGGGTGGTGGATAAGATGACGCCGGCGGCAGTGCTGCAGACGATTCGTGACGGGAAGAACCCGCTTGAGATGACGCTGCCGGAGTTGGATGCCTATCTGGATTCCATACCTTACGGAAAAGAACAGGAAATTGAGAAGTTCAGCAAATTTTTATATAAATTAGATAAGAATAAAGCGATCACGGAAGAGGAGCGTACGGCTTATATCGGTATTTACCGGATGCTGCGGCAGTTTGAAAAGACGGATAACGCGGGAGTGGGAGCGCTTATTAATATAGGGGCGGAAGTCTCTTTCAAGAATATGCTCAGTGCGGTGCGCAGCCAGAAGCGGGCAGGCATGGACTTTATGGTGGATGATGCTTTTGCCGGGCTGGAGGCTATTGAGAAGGGTATATCCATCACGAAGCAGATCGAAACCGGATTCCCCAAGTTCTATCGGGATATCGTGGGAAATATCGCGGATCGGATGGCGAAGCAGGACGCTGCCACTCAGAAAGAATATCAGAATGAACAGATACAGGAGTGCCGGAAGGCGTGCGAGGTAGAGGACGCCGTGGTGGAAGAACTGCTGCATAATAAGCAGCCGGTGACGATCAACAATCTGGCGGCGGCTGACAGGCTGATGAACAGCCGGGGCGGCGTTTACAAGAAGCTGGATGATTACACCACACCGGAGAAGAGGAGCAAAGTCAAACAGGCTCTTTCTCATCTGCACGAGGCGCTGACTGATAAGGACAGCGCGCAGGAAGCCTACGAGGAATTGCAGCAGGTATACGATGAAGTGCTGGAGGAGGCGCGTTACAGCCCGGGCATGAACTATGTTGACCTGAAAACAATGCAGAGCTGTTATAAGCAGCTTGCGCTGGCCGGCAATCTGGCGAAGGAAGAGAATTACCAGATTCCGGTGGAGATCAACGGTGAGACGACGGCTATCCACCTGCGGGTATTACATGATAAGACAGAAGGCGGCAAGGTGAAAGCAACCTTTGAGACGGAGAATCACGGTAAGGTTGCGGCGGAATTCAGTATCAGAACCGGTAAGGTTACCGGCTATATTGCCTGCTCTACGGCGGAGGGAACCGAGATCGTACGGGATAGGAGCGAAAGCCTGCAGAAGAGCTTGCAGCAGATCTTTTCCGGGAAAAAGGACGGACCGGAACTTGGCCATATAGGTGTGGTACACAGCAGCGACCTGGATCTGAATGCTTTTGAGGCGGAAGACCTGCAGGAGGAGTCTGCAGCGGTGCAGACAGCGGATTTGTATCAGATAGCGAAGACATTTATTACGGTCATTACAGGATAACAGCATAACAGGAGGAATTTAATCATGAAGATCAGTTATAACGCGGCGGCGATGCGCGCCAATAACGCATTGAATAAATCGGATCAGAGGCTGACTACCTCCTTGAAAAGATTATCATCCGGTCTAAAGGTTACTGCGGCTAAGGAGAATCCGTCCGGCTATGCCATCGGCCGCAGGATGAATGCGCAGATTGAAGGTGTGTCCGTGGCGACACAGAGTGCGAATAACGGTATTTCCATTATCGAGACGGCGGACGGCGCTTTGTCGGAAGTACATGATATGCTGCAGAGAATGAATGAATTGGCAGTTAAAGGGGCAACAGGGACACTTACTTCGGTGGACAGGGAGACGCTGAATAAGGAGTTGATGCAGCTGAAAGAAGAAGTGACTCGGATCGCCAATGATACGGAATTTAACGGACAGCCGCTTTTGGACGGCAGCTTTGATCTGAAAGGTTATACCAATAATCAGACAGTCAACGTAGATTCTTATGTCGATGAAGCGCTGATGAAGGAATATTCTATCAATGCATTGGAAGTTTTCTATAAGGACGACGGAACAATAGACCTGGATAAGACGAAGGCATCTTTCCAGCCGGGACCGGAATTCCCGAAGGGCGCAGAGATCGTGGAGGCAGGACAGGATAAGATAACGATCAAAGCCGGTCAGAATTTTGAGTTGACGCTTTCGGTAAAGCCAGATCCGGTAACGGATGCAAACGGCAATATTACTGGATATAATCCTGTAGATTGTATTCCCAAGGACGCGGCCGGTGCAGATGTGCCCCTGAAGATCGATCTTACAGGCATCGGTGCCATGGATACACAGATCGGCGCTAATGAGGGCCAGCAGCTGGAAATCCGTATTCCTACGATCTCCCTGAGTCATCTTGGGATTGAGCAGACGGAAGTAACGACCCAGGAAAGCAGCAGTGATGCGATCACAGAGATCAAGGGAGCGGTCAAGTATGTATCAGATGTGAGAAGCCGTCTGGGCGCTTACCAGAATCGGTTAGAGCATACGATCAGCAGCCTGGATATCACGAAGGAGAATATGACAGCCTCCTATTCCCGTATTATGGACGTGGATATGGCGGAGGAGATGACAAACTATACAACAGAGCAGGTTATCTCCCAGGCGTCTGTTTCCATGCTGGCGCAGGCAAATGAGAGACCTTCCCAGGTGCTGCAGTTACTCCAATAATAAGAGATGAAGATCTGCTAAGGTCATAAAGAACATGACCTAAGTAGATCTAAGTCATCTCTGGAAGAATGCATAGAGCGTGCATTCTTCCCAGGAGGAAGCCGGAAGAGTCTAGTGAGAAGTATTCTTCCAGAGCAGCGAACCGGAAGAAGAGTGGAAAGACTGTATTACGTATAGAGCAGCAAAGCAAGAAGGGGTTATGGTATGACCAGAGAATTAAAACAGGAATTTACTTTGAGGATCACGCAGGCGAATAAAACACAGCTGATCACGATTTTGTATGAAATGGTGCTTTTGTATATCGACGAAGCGGAAGAGGCGCTTAGTGCAGACGATAAGACTGCATTTAAAGGTGCGGTGAGGAAGATCCGCGGCTGTATGAATGAGTTGATGTCTTCTCTTCATCTTGAATATGAATTGGCACAGAACTTGTTGCAGCTCTACCTTTATGTGAACAGAGAATTGGTGAAGGCCTCGGCGCATTTCGACAGAGAGAATCTGGAGCATGTGCGTTCGGTGATCGGAGAGCTGCATAAAGCGTATCAGAAGATTGAAGGTCAGGATAGGTCAGCACCTGTAATGGGTAACGCACAGACGGTCTATGCAGGGATGACATACGGAAGGAATACGCTGATGGAGAATGTCGCAGATCCGGCGGCAAACAGAGGATTTTTCGTGTGAAAACATTTTAAACAACCACTATACTCAGGCTGCTGCTCATCATGAGCAGCAGCCTTTTGTTGTTGATAAAAACTATAAAGCGAAGAGAGACCTTTGCGCAGCAAAATCATGAGGTAGGATGGAAATAATAACGTGGTCTAAGAAAACAATGACAATGCGCGATAAATCTCTCCGTGTTTATTTTCAGGCACTGTTTCCTTGGCGGCGGCCTGCTCCAATAAGTATTTATAGCGCTTTAAAACAGCGTTTACTTCGTAGATATAGCAGTCGATCAGATCGGGGTCGGTCACATTGTCGAAATTTGAGTAGGCAATCTCCAGCGCAAACCGGGACTGCTCCAGCTCTTCCTGGAGTGTCATTTTATGATTGTCGATGATCGAGTTACTGTCTGCCGGTATAGAGGGTCGTTGATGAAAGAGTACTCTCATAGGGATACCTTACCTTTCTGTTATATTTTCGGCATTGTCCATTTCCGTCAAGCACGTATCTGTAATTAGTGAGGGTTATACTAGAGTATAGGTGATAATTGGAAAAATATTCATGTAATTTCCAAAACATACCATGCATATGTATAATAAAACATTAAGAAATTCTAAGGCAGCAAAGAACGCCGCCTAAGAATTACTAAATGTTTGGAAGAATGCGAAAGAGCGTGCATTCTTCCGTATAAAGCAATTAGCAAGCAGTATTATGAAATTTTAAGGCAGAAAATCAGGAGAGGATGGGAAATAGAATGCAAAATATGAATGGTATGTTAGCGATATTGGGGGTTTGTCTGATCGTACTGATCATTGGGGCGCTTGGCAGGAAAGTAGAGTGGCTGGTCAATTTTATCCTGCGTGCCGTGATGGGGACGGTGGGAATCTATTTTGTGAATTACTTTTTGGAATCACAGAAGTTATCTTTTGCGGTGGGCATCAATCCGCTGACGGTTTTGACATCCGGATTCCTTGGATTTCCGGGGGTTGTAGTACTTTACGGGATCCGTTTTTTCAAAATGTTGTAGGATTTTCACAAAATTATCTTTTGTGCAAAATATAACTGGACAAGTAGTTCATATGTGAGTATAATTCAATTCACAACTCAGGAAATTCTATGTGAAGCAAGGCTTCGCTCTATTGCCTTAACGGCATCGGGAGATTCATCCCATATATTTCATTGAGTCAGATTAGATTAAGTAAAGGAGGTGTTTTTATTGGACTGAGTTACTATCATTCTCTATTATTTCTTTTACTGTTACTCGCAGTGTTGGCAGATCTTAAGACGGATCGTATACCCAATGGCTTTCTTGTGATCGGTATCATGATCGGGCTGGGCGGCAGTCGGTGGTATGGCCCGGGGTTACTTTCTTCGTCCGTTTCTATGCTTCTTGCATTTCTGCTCATGTATCCCTTGTTTAAGATTGGAGGACTGGGAGCCGGTGACATCAAGGTACTTGTCATGACAGGAGGCTTTCTGTCGGTAAAAGACTTTTTGACAGTGCTTACGGCAGCTTTTGTGATCGGGGCAATCCTGGCAGCCATCAAATTGTTTGCGGAACATAATGGAAGAGAGAGACTGGCTTATCTGCTTGCCTATGCAGCGGAGGTGATAGACAGTAAACGTTGGAAATTATACGGAGAAGACTTGGACCGGCATCAGGAGCTGTATCACAGGAACAAAATACATTTTACGGTTCCGATCCTGCTTGGTACGGCACTTAGAATAGGAGGTTTAATTTGAAGCAGAAGATTTTTGTGATCTGCGATATGGAAGAGGCGTATGCTCTCAGACTGACGGAGTATATGCTGGAGAAGATCAGGGTTTCGTACGCATTGCATTTATTCACCAAGGTGGAGGAACTGGAGAGGTTTATGGAGCAGGAGGAGATTGAGATCTTGCTGATCGCCGAGAGCGCGCTGGAACTGCTGCGCATGGAGTATGTCAGGCAGCAGGTGGTACAAATGTTTGTATTGCAGGAGAACGATATTCGGGAAGAAGGCATGCAGGAAGGCGAAATTCACAAAACCAATATACAGATAAGCCAAAACCCGGCATTGTATATCAGTAAATTTCAAAGCCCGGAGACGATCGTGGCAATTCTTGTCGAATCAGCGAAGGGATTGACGCAGTGGCAGGGAACCGGGGCACAGATGCAAACGGAGGTAAAGCTGATCGGTGTTTACTCCCCGATCAAGCGCTGTCTGCAGACTTCTTTTGCGTTGACGATGGGACAGATACTGGCCAGAGAGCACAGGGTGCTGTATTTCAATTTTGAGAATTATTCAGGGTTTGGCCAGATGCTGGGCCGGGAATTTCTGACGAATGTGGCCGATGTGATGTACTATTTCCGATGTGACAAGGAGAAGTTGGCGTTGCACCTGCCCACGATCATACAGAATATCAATGGGTTGGATTATATACCGCCCATGCAGTCCCAGATAGAATTGTGGGAGACCGATGGCGGACAGTGGCTGGAATTGTGCAGGAAGATCGCGCAGATCGGAGAGTATGAATATATTATCCTGGATCTGGATGACGGTATGAGCGGGCTATTCGATCTGCTGCGGGAATGTTATAAGATTTATACCATTACCCGGGAGGATAGTTTTGCGGTGGCCAAGCTGAACCAGTATGAGCAGATTCTGAAGTTCCATGAACTGGAGGAGATCGCGGATAAGACAGTCAAATGCAGGTTCCCTGTATTTAAGGAGGTGCCGGTGAATCTGGAATTGATGACGCATGGAGAACTGGCCGGATATGTGAAGGCGATCATCAGAGAGGATCTGTATGGAAAGTAGGGAAGAGAGGAAGAAGAGGCTGCGGGAAAAGCTGGCGGAGAGCATCGATTACGCTACGGAGAAAACGGACGAAGAGATTCAGGAAATGATCGATGACATGCTGACGAAAGAGAGCAAGGTAGCGCCGCTTGGCTTGATACAGCGGGAACAACTAAGACGAGAGTTGTTCCATGCGATCCGTAAGCTGGATGTACTGCAGGATCTGGTGGATGACCCGCATATCACGGAGATCATGATCAACGGCCCGGAACATATTTTTATTGAAAAGGAAGGCCGGCTGTATCGGAGCGAGCTGCGATTTGAGAGTCAGGAACAGCTCCACAACGTGATACAGCAGATCGTGGCTGACTGCAACAGAGTCGTTAACGAGGCGTCCCCGATCGTGGATGCGAGGCTGCGGGGCGGAGCCCGTGTCAATGTGGTCTTGAATCCCGTGGCGCTGAACGGCCCGATCGTCACGATCCGCCGCTTTCCGGATAAGCCCATTATGATGGAAGACCTGATCGCCTATGGTTCTTTGACGAGAG
This sequence comes from uncultured Lachnospiraceae bacterium, assembly GCA_947175055.1. Classification (GTDB taxonomy): domain Bacteria; phylum Bacillota; class Clostridia; order Lachnospirales; family Lachnospiraceae; genus UBA3282. Next base: position 20,425 of record CAMWLJ010000038.1, read on the forward strand.
AAGTAAGCGAGTGGCTGCGGAAACTGGTGCAGGCTAAGTACAACATTATGATCAGCGGTGGGACGGGATCGGGCAAGACTACTTTTTTGAACGCGCTGTCCTACTATATTCCGGTAGAAGAACGGATCATTACGATAGAAGACAGTGCTGAGCTGCAGATACTTGGGCTGCCCAATCTGGTGCGCATGGAAAAGAGAAATGCCAACGTAGAGGGATGCAGCGAGATCGGTATACGGGATCTGATCAAGACCAGTCTCCGCATGCGGCCTGACCGCATTATCGTGGGAGAGGTCCGGGGAGGGGAGGCGTTTGACATGATGCAATGTCTGAATACCGGACATGACGGATCGATGTCAACGGGACATGCCAACAGCGCAGCGGACATGTTGAGCCGCCTGGAAAATATGATCATGATGGGCATGGACATTCCACTCGCGGCGATCAGGCAGCAGATTGCCTCCGGTGTGGATCTCATCGTCCACTTAGGACGGTTACGGGACAGATCCCGCAAGGTGCTGGAGATCGCAGAAGTGCTGGGATATGAGGAGGATAAGATCGCCTTAAAGACATTGTTTCAATTTACGGAGACAGGGGAGGACACAGAGGGCAGAGTGGTAGGAGTATTACAGAAGAAGGGAGAACTGTCTTATGTCGACAAATTACAGGCTGCCGGATTATGGTGAGTATCATTTGCAGGGAAGTGAAAGAATCCTGTACTTTCTGGAAGGAATAACCGTGGTGGTGATGATCGGATATTTCTTTTACCGCTCCTGGATTGCCTGTCTGGGGCTGATGCCGGTGCTATTTCTTTTCCTGAAAGATAAGAGGAGAGAACTTGCAAAGAGAAGGAGGCAGGAGCTGGGAATGCAGTTCAAAGATATGATCCTTTCCGTGGCGGCCAATCAGAGAGCAGGATATTCTATTGAAAATGCGTTTCGGGAGTCTTACCGGGATATGGAAATGCTGTATGGAGCAAAGGGGCTGATCTGCATGGAGATCAAACACATCATGGTCGGACTTGACAACAATGTGGTCTTGGAAAAGCTGCTGTATGAGCTGGGCAGGCGGAGTCATGAGCCTGATATCATGCAGTTTGCGGATATCTTCTTTATCGCCAAGAGAAGCGGGGGAAATATGCCGGATATCCTGGCCAAAACAGCTTCGGTGATCGAACAGAAGATGGAGACGGACCGAGAGATACAGCTGATGGTCAGTGCGAAGAAGATGGAGCAGAAGATCATGAATGCAGTACCGTTTTTGATCATGTTCTATGTGAGTTCGACTTCTAAAGGATTTTTTGACGTACTGTACCATAATCTGGCCGGAATCGTTGTTATGACGGTCTGTCTGGGGTTTTATGGAGCGGCATACCGATTGTCGCGGCGGATCGTGGAGATCGAGGTGTAGGGATCTGTTTATCCGGAATCCATACGGAACGAAAAGGGGAGGAAGTTATGATCTATCTATATACAGCTATTCTGTGCGGCTATCTGATGATATGGATACTGTCCTTAAAGGAGGAGGGAAAGGGGCCCTTTCGGAGAATGGCAATGTACTTCTGGCATAGAGGACAGAAAAGCCGGCAGAAGAGAGTCGGGCGAAGGCGAAACTGGCAGCGGGATCTGTACCGGCGCCAGCTGGGAAATAAGCTGAAGATCTTACGGCCGGAAATGACGGTACAGGCCCAGATACAGGATCATTATGTGTCGTTGTACAGCCTGCTGTTGGCAGTCGGCTTTATGGGGGCAGCAATCTGTCTGTGCGCATGGATCGCAGCACACGGAAGTCCTTTGCTGAGGGAGGGAAGGTATCTTCTGAGGAATTCTTACGGACAGGGCGAAGTGCCGGTATCGTTGTCAGCACGGGTGAAAGGCAAGGAGGAGGAGATCTTTGAATATATTGTGGAAGAGAGAAAATACACGGAGGCGGAAGCGGAGGATCTGTATGCGAAGGCCGTGAGAGTACTGCCGAGGGTGATCCGCGGACAGAATGAAAGCCTTGAGGATGTGCGCACACATTTGGATCTGGTGACGGAGCTGGAAGGATATCCATTTGCAATATCGTGGGAAAGCGACAGCTATTCGATCGTGGACACGGACGGAACGGTGAGCAATGAAGAACTGAAAGAAGGGGCAGTGGTAGGACTGACGGCACATTTTCAATATGAAAGATCGGTCTGGGAGCACCAGATGTATGTGCGGGTAAATCCGAAACTGTACACAAAGCAGGAGCTGTTACGCAGGCGGATCGAGGAACTTCTGCATCTGCAGGAAGAGCATACGAGCACTGCAGAGAAGATGGTCCTGCCGGAGAAGATAGATTCCGTGCCGATCGTCTGGAGAGAGATCATAGAGGACAGCAGTGGATATCTCATGCTGCTGGTCCTGTCCGTCGCACTGCTTTTATATTGGATAAGGAGCAGAGAGCCGGACAGACAGTTGGAGAGCCGCAGAAAGGAGCTGCTGTTGGATTATCCGGAGATCGTGAATAAACTGGCACTGTATATGGGAGCCGGTATGACGATCCGGAACGCCTTCTTCAAGATGGGAGAGGATTACAAGAAGCAGCAGAAAGAGAGGAAACGATATGCGTATGAAGAAATATTGATGACGTGTTATGAACTGCAGAGCGGCAGGTCGGAGAAAGAGGCGTACGACCATTTCGGGAAGCGGTGTCAGGTACAGGCGTACAGGAAACTCTGTACACTGCTGTCACAGAATCTCAGGAAGGGAAGCAACGACCTGCTCCGGGTACTGCGGCAGGAGGCGGACAATGCCTTTACAGAGAGGAAGAACCTGGCTAAGAAGCTGGGGGAGGAAGCAGGCACAAAGCTGCTTCTGCCAATGATGATGATGTTATGTATCGTGATGGTGGTCATTATGATCCCGGCGTATTTTTCCTTCATAGTATGAGGGGAGAAATATAACGGCACATCGGCAGCGCAGAAACGGTTTGATGCAGATAAAAGAGGAACGAAAGACAGGAGGAAAACAAATGATTAGAAGAAAAGAGAAAACAAACTTGAAAGGCTGGCAGGATTTTTTGCGGGAGGAGGATGGCATGGGAACGGTGGAGATCATACTGATCATTGTGGTATTGATCGGACTGGTCATCATTTTTAAGAAGCAGCTGCGTGCCCTGGTAGAGAAAGTCTTTGAGAAGATCACCAAAGACAGCAACACGGTAATGTCATGAGAAAAGGGTACATAACGGTATTTCTTACGCTGTCCCTTACATTGATTCTGTCCCTTGTATTCACGGTAATAGAAGGGGCACGAATCAGTGCCATCCGCATGAAATTTGAATGCGTCGCAGATATCGGCATGAATTCCGTTCTGGCCGAATATCACCGGGAACTGCTGGAGCAGTATGAGCTTCTGTTCGTTGATATGTCTTATGGAGGCAGTCGTGCAAATATCGGTAATACGGAGGCGCACCTCAGAAATTATATGCAGAAGAATCTCAGGCCGGAAGGCGGATTCGGCAAAAGGATAGGAGCAAGGGATTTTCTGGCTATGTCCGTGGATGCAGTTCATATCGGGCGCTATTCCATTGCTTCTGATGAAGCGGGAGCTGTGTTGAAACGGCAGGTCACCGATTATATGGCGGATTACCCGGTAGGTGCGATATTGGAAAGGATCAATCTGGGAGTAGCGCAGCTAGAGAGGTTTGGACTGGAAAGCAGAGATGTTGGGGCAGAGCGTGCTCATTACGAAGCGCAGATCGATGAAATAGGGCTTCCCGTGGAAGAGGTAGAAGAAGGCGTTTTTGAAGAAGTGCCGTTGGATAATCCTGCCGACGCGGCCAATGCGACAAGAAGCATCGGGGTCCTGAATCTGGTGTTGGAGAATCCGTCGGCGGTTTCTGCGGTCAAGATCAATGGGAGCAATTATATTTCCCATCGGTCCCGTATGCAGGGAACCGGGGTGAGTGCGGAAGCGTCAGCGGTCTCGGGCAGTGTGAATGAGTTGGTATTTCAGGTGTATCTGTTTGAAAAGTGCGGATATTACAGGGATGAGATGGAGAAGTCGCTTTTGAAATATCAGATCGAATATATTCTGGCAGGTAAAGACGTGGATTGGCAGAATCTTGAATTTGTGGCAAAGCGGCTTTTGCTCTGGCGAGAGGTGGCTAATGTCATTTATATCCTTTCGGATTCCGCCAAGGTCGCTGAGGCAAAGGCGGCTGCAGGAGCACTGGCGGCTGTGCTGATGTGTCCGGCGTTGCTAGAGCCGGTGGCTTATACGATCCTGTTCGCATGGGCTTATGTGGAAAGCCTGCAGGATGTGAAGACACTGCTTTCCGGCGGCCGTGTGCCGATCATGAAGACGGCGGCAGACTGGAAGACCGGTATAAACAGTTTGACAAATGTAAGAGGCAGTCTGTCGGCGGATAGTGCAGGACAAGGGCTGAATTACAAGGAATATCTGCAGATAATGCTCTTCATGCAGAATAAGGAGAAGAGGGCCTATCGCGCGATGGATATCATGGAGATGGATATCCGCAGGACACCTGGCAACGCACATTTTCGGATGGATGCCTGCTTTGACACGTATGAGGCGGATCTGTCCGTATCAAGCCGGTTCGGATATGCGTATGAGATGAGCAGAAGTTATGGGTTTTATTGATGAAACTAAGGAAACGGGAGGTGATCAAAGATGCCCTTTTTACGGTCAAGACAGGGTAACTCTAAAAAATCGACAGCACATTCTCTCCGGGCATATCTTGATGTTGGTCAAGATGGTCAATCTATTCTATCATTCTGCGGACTGCTAAAGAGGGTGTCTTTGATCATCTCCAAGGAGAGGCCGGGCAGAAGGAAGCAGAGACGAAGACAGAGAAAAGGCAAAGGTTCTATGACGCTCGAGGCGGCGTTTGTACTGCCCTTCTTTCTGTTTGCCGTGATCAATATCCTGTTTGCGGTCAATATGATCGCTGCCCAGAGCCGGATCAATGCCGCACTGCACCAGACAGGCAATAAGATGGCTTTCTACGGGTATGTCTATGAGCATACGGCGGCAGGAGCGCTGCCGGATGCACTGGCCGGTGTAGCTCTTACGACGCTCTATGCAAGAGGGCAGATTCTTGCATATGCAGGAAGAGAGTATCTTGACCAGTCCTGTGTTGTGGGTGGCGCAGGCGGCGTATCCATGGCGGGTTCCTCTGTCATGGGGGAAGGAGACATGATAGACCTTCAGGTTTCTTACAAGGTGAAGCCCTTCGCACCGCTTATGGGATTTCAGGGTTTTACCATGCGGCAGCGCTATTACGGCAAAGCCTGGACAGGGTACGACGTGACGCAGGATGTGAGCGATGTGCAACAGGAGGATCCGATGGTATATATTACGAAAACAGGGATTGTCTATCATCTGGATCGGAACTGCACATACTTGAATCCTGCGATAGAAACTGTCGCTGTGTCGGAACTGGACGATAGGAGGAACCAGTCGGGCGGTAAATATTATTCTTGTGAGATCTGCGATGGCAGCAGAGCGCAGGAACAGGTTTATATTACGGCACAGGGCACAAGCTACCATAGTCGTATTCAGTGTGCGGGATTGAAACGGACAATCTATACGGTGCCTTTGTCGGAGGTACAGGGGAGAGGGGCGTGTTCAAAATGTGGATAGAGGTGGTGCTGTTTCTTTTGCTGGCTGTGTGTGCCGTATCAGATGGCAGGAAGAAGGAAATACCACTGATTGTGGTATGGGGTGGGATGGCTCTGGCTGTCCTGCTGCGTATAACGGGTAATCTGGGAGAGGCGGTGTGGCCTGCTGTCTTATTGTCACTGCTTCCGGGAACAGCGTTCTGGGGAATCAGCTGGGTCACGGGAGAGAAGGTAGGATACGGAGACGGGTGGATGTTAATGATGGTCGGGCTTTTTACCGGACTTGGACAGTGTTTTCTGATTCTTCTGGTAGGACTTATGATGGAATCCATAATCGCATTGGTATTATTGGCAGCAGGAAAGACAGCGATGGACCGGACAGTGCCTTTTGCACCTTTTCTGTTGTTGGGAATGGGGGTAGTCGTATGGCTGTAGAAAAAAGGAGAGGGTTTTTGCTTAAGAGAGCCGGGGGATACATGACTGTGGAAGCGTCTTTTCTGGTTTCCTGGACAATCTTTATCTTTGTGCTGCTGATCTATCTGTCCTTCTATACTTACGATAAGTGTGTACTTTTTCAGGATGCCTACGCAGTTTGCTTTCGGGGAAGCATTCAGAAGGATGAGGATAATGTAGTGCCTTATATCAGCGCACACATACAGGAACAGTTTGGCAGGAAATATTTCGGGACAGGCGAGGTATGCGGCAGTGTGGACAGGAACGGACATACGGCCTATGTGACCGGTGAATGTCAGGTCAAGGTTCCGGTCCGGTCGCTTTTCACCATGTATGAGAAAGATGGCTGGAAAATTCGTACACAGGCCAGGGCGCAGATCATCAATCCCACGCATATAATACGTAAAAGCAGGTGGGTTGATAATATGTTTGCACAGTAGAGAAGAAGGTATGCCGGATCTGCATAACAGTCTGATCCGGCCTGCGCAATTATGAGCCGGCTGTACTAAGGTGAGGCAGTTTGAAGTATCCGGGTGAAGCTGCTTTATGCGCTTCGGCATTGAGGGGAACATGGAAGAGAGGCAAAGATCATAACAGGGGGCAGAGATGATGGAAGCGAAATATTTCAGGGATTATAAGCATAATTACATGATATTGCAGTGTGGGCAGGAGGCGGCAGCCAGAAGCTATCAGTACAAGATCCTTACATCAGATAAGATCAGGGAGATCCTGAGATGTTCTGTGCGGCATATTAACGGCACTACATATTATTATTATGATATCAGTTCCAGGACTACACTCAGCAATCTTTTTCAAAGTAAGAAGATGTCATACGAGCAGGTGAGGGATCTTCTATGGCAGCTGCATGGAATCTGTGACAAACTGGCGGGTTTCTTTATGGAGGAGGCCGGGCTTGTATTGCTGCCTGAGCATATCTATTATGATTTTTCCGCGAAGCGTTATATTGGTTTGTATTATCCGGATTATCAGGCCAGCGGTGAGGAGGCTTATGAACCGCTCATGAATTTTTTGCTGGAGCATATCGACCCGGAGGACCGGCAATTGGTGGAAAAGGTGTATCGGATCAGTGAGATGTCGGGAGAAGCCCATTTCCTCTTGGAGGATGCAATTCGGATCTTGGAAGAACGAAATGAGACCATGCAGGATGAAATGACGGATAAGACGGATAAGGCACCCCCGTTTGACGCAGGTATGGCTGGGCCGCCACTCGAAACGCTCCGGACTGAATCGTTTTTGGAAGAAGATTCGGATGTGGAGAAACCCTTGACGGCGGACAAATCTGCAGCGGCAAAGAAAAGTATTTTCTATCCGGTATTTGCGGTGTTGTCGGTACTTGGGATAGCCGGAACAGCGGCTGTTTATAGTATATTTGAGCTGACATGGGAAGAGGAAGTGATATTGTACGGCGTTATGGCGGTACTTGGTCTTTGCTTTTTGCTAAGCCTTTGGGGAGCTTTCAGGGGCGGTAGACGGGAGCGCGCCATAGGGAAAAGAGCGAAGGAGGATGAAACGGATCGTAGGATGGAGGAATCCTTTGCATACAGTGAGAGTATGTATCGGGAATCGAATCGCTGCCCGGCTGAGGATATTGTTGCGATGGAAAGCGTGATCAGCAGAGAGACGGGGTTTGCTCAGGAAAAGACAATGCCGGGAGGCGGCCCGGCGTGCGGTGTGCCAATGCGTGCAATGACGCAGCAGCGGGAGCAGGAAACGGATTATTATGGCAATACCATATTTTTTGATGGGAATAAGATTGCAGAGAATAAGCTGTATGCGATGGACAGAAGAAATAAGCAGCACATCGAATTAAAACAATTTCCCTGCACGATCGGAAAAATGGCCGGATGCGTCGACTATGTGCTTGCGGATAATTCCGTCAGCCGGATTCATGCCAAATTTGAAAGGCAGGGAGACAGGGTGCTTCTGACGGACATGAATTCTACCAACGGTACCTATAAAAACGGACTGCGCATGGAACCGCAGGAGACAGTGGAGATAGAGCCGGGGGACGAGATTCGGTTTGGGAATTTGCATTACTGTTACCGATGAATTTCGGTCTATTCCCGTGAACAACGAGCCGGATGAACGTTTACAGACATTTGACAGGACATACCGAAAGTGATACCCTCTTATCAGTATGATTTAACCGCGTGACTGGGTTTTAATAGCAGGAAAGAGGCAAATTCATTTGTTGCTTTCTATGGATAAGAGCATTGGAGTATGTCATGGTATCGGAAAAACTGGAATGCCTTTTTGAAAAAAATGGATATCATAAAGTCCCTTCAAATCTTCCTGAATTTACGTTTTATTATCGCAGGGAATATCAAGGGGTTGTTGTCATACATGTTATCGATTACGGGCCGGGAGTTTCTGTTTCGGAGGATCAATTCACTCATCTGAAGCAGAAGATCCTGGAATTTATGCACGAAAGAGGAGAACAGGAGGTACATTTGCTTTCTCTGGTCTTGACCAGTGATACGCAGCGGGCCAGGCAGTTTGGTGCCAGTGATAGTTTCTGCTGGATGATCGACACAAAGAGCAATAGACTGATCATTCATGAGAATCAGGCAGATGATTTCTATGGATGGAAGGGAATTTTGGAGGAATTTCTCCTCTCATCTGCCGAGGGTGGGGATACAGCGTATGAACAGAGTGGGTCGACACCTTATGCATCGCGTAAAGCAGACCGTCGACACTGGGATAAGGCAAGGATCAAAGGACTGCCCTGGGTTACACTCTGTCTGGTCGTAAGCAACGTGATCGTATTTCTGATATGTACATTTACCGGAAGAATGTTATATAATAAAGGTGCGCTTGGCGTTATGATGGTCATAGAGGATGGATCATTTTATCGGGTGCTCACTTCCATGTTTCTGCATACGGACTCAGGACATCTGTTCAGCAATATGATCATCCTGTATTATGTAGGGGAGATCGTGGAGAAGAGGATCGGACATCTTCAGTACACGGTTTTGTATTTTCTTTCGGGAATTGCGGGGAGCATTGTGTCCATGGGTTATGAATTGCTGTCCGGAGACTATATCAGCTCCGTGGGAGCCAGTGGGGCGGTTTTTGGTGTGGAAGGCGCATTGCTGCTTCTGGTCATCCTGCAGCGTGGCAGGATGGAGTCCGTGACGATCGGCCGAATGGTCTTTGTGATCGCGTTTTCTCTATATTGCGGATTTACGAGCACGGATGTTAATAATGCGGCGCATATAGGCGGTGTACTCATGGGATTCGCGTTGGCGGCATGTTTCTGTATGCTGCGCCCATATTTCAGAACAGGAAAGGATGAGGGGATCAATGAAAATTAATATTTATTACGGCGGTCGGGGATTGATGGACGATCCGACACTTTTTGTATTGAATAAGATGAAAGAAGTGTTGGAGGAGCTTCGTGTTACAGTAGAAACATTCTACCTGTATGATCTGAAGAACAGCATTACTACATTGCCCCAGAGTTTAAAGGAAGCGGATGGCGTTATTCTGGGCAGCACCGTGGAGTGGTACGGAATAGGCGGCTATATGTATCAATTTCTGGATTCCTGTTGGTTATATGGGGATAAAGAGGTGATAAGCCAGATCTATATGTGCCCGATCGTTATGTCTACGACTTATGGAGAGCGGGAAGGAAAGCTGAATCTGGCTACGGCATGGGAGATCCTGGGCGGACGGCCCTGCAGCGGTATCTGCGGTTATATTGCCGATACCTCTATGCTGGAAGAGAATGAGGACTTTATTCGTATCATAGAGAAGAAGGCGGAGAACCTGTATCGGACGATCAATCAGAAGCTGCCCTGTCTGCCGGCGAGCAATCAGGCAGTGAAGCAGAAGATCGCTATCACGAAAAATATTAATTTTACGCCGCAGGAATCCGAGCAGCTGTCGCAATTTGTGTCGGATGACACCTATGTACAACGCCAGAAAGCGGATATCCAGGAACTGGCGAGTATGTTCAGAGACCTGATGGGAAGCAGTGACAGAGATGACCCTGAGGAGTTTCTGCAGGAGATCCGCGAACATTTTAAACCGCAGCCGGGCATGAATGCGACTTACAGAATGACGATAGAAGGGAAGAAGACGCCTCTGATCATAGAAATACAGGGCGGAAATCTTCAGTGCTATTACGGCAGCGGCGGTCGGGCCGATGTGGAAGTGCAGATGACCAGATCGACTCTTGAGGATATTGTAAATGGTAAGAATACGTTTCAGACATCCTTCATGGCGGGCGATATGAGAATGAAGGGTGATTTTAAGGTACTTAGGGCTTTGGATCAGGTGCTGGTGTTTGGGACGAAGTGATTTGGGGAGGTAAGATTGAAAATTAAAATTTTCAATCGCGAGATTTGTGTCTGCGCGTTGCTTGCCACAAACTCGTTTATGCGACGTCTCAACATAGTTGAGACAAAAGCAGCGCAGAAATGGAGGTAAGTATGAAAGATACGAATTGCATTTTCTGTAAGATCGCAAATGGGGAGATTCCCTCTAAGACACTGTATGAAGATGATAAATTCCGGGTAATCCTGGATCTGGGACCGGCATCGAAGGGACATGCTTTGATCCTGCCTAAGGAGCATTATGCAAATCTCTATGAGCTGCCTGACGAGACGGCGGGCGAAGTGATGAAGCTGGCGAAGAAGATGGCAGTGCAGATGACGGAACGGTTTGGGTGCGAAGGGTTTAATCTGGTGCAGAATAACGGGGAATTGGCGGGACAGACTGTTTTCCATTTCCATATGCACTTAATCCCAAGATATAAGGATGATGGGCAGAAGATTGGCTGGAAGCCGCAGGAAGTCACGCAGGAAGAGTTGGAAGCTGTCGTAAAATGCTTCGGAGCAGAGGAGTAGAGAAAGGACGTAGAGAAAGGACATCGTAAAATGATGCGGAATATAGACGTAGCGGATATTACGCGTAACATTAAGGAAATGTGTATCGAAGCCAATCATTTTCTGTCCGGGGATATGGCAGCAGCAATGGAGGAAGCGGCTCAGATAGAAAAGGCGCCTCTGGGCAGAAAGATTTTGTGCCAGCTGCAGGATAACCTTAACATTGCGGGTGAGGATATGATTCCGATCTGCCAGGATACGGGAATGGCCGTGATCTTTCTGGAGATTGGGCAGGATGTGCACTTTGAGGGCGGCCTTCTGGAAGAAGCGGTCAATGAAGGCGTCAGACAGG
>CAMWLJ010000039.1 GCA_947175055.1 uncultured Lachnospiraceae bacterium
CTGTCAGCACCGCTGCCTGGCTTTCCGGATTCCGCCCTGTCAGCACCGCTGCCTGGCTTTCCGGATTCCGCCCTGTCAGCACCGCTGCCTGCTGCCGCCTGCCCCTTCGGGTCCGCAAGCTTCACCCGCATGACAACTTCATAACCAGGCTCCACTCCTGCGTCTTCCTCATAGAGTCTGTTCTGCCCGCCTTCTCTCCCATACATATTTTGCATGGTGCACTCTGCCGCAGCGATAAAGGTTTCATAGGACTGCTCACTCTTCCCGCCCCACAGCTTCGCCCCCAGCACGGGAAGCGGTTCCTCAAACCGCCTGTACAGATCATATTCGCAGATGCCCACATCCAGCCTGCCACACATGTCATTCCATATCATATAAGAAGCGCCCAACATCTGCGGCGAATACACCGGAATCCGCTCCAACAGGCTATGGTCATAAAATTTACCGGCTTCCCAGTTACAGTATAGTTCTTCCGTATCTAAATGATCGTAGCCGCCCCCGGGGATCACATACAGATGGTTGTTCTGCATGTTGATCAGATCATACCCCGCCTCATACATTTCCCGGGGATCGGCCCAGTCAGTGCTCCACAAGTTCATCTGCAGACGATCCGGCTCCGGTACGGTAGTTCCGCCCATATTACTCAGACTACCCCACAGGCGCACCGTCTTACCTTCTGCCAACACCAGCTTGGCAATCTCCTGCAGAAAGACTCTGTACTGCTCTCCATCTCCGTAATACTCATCCATACCGATATTGACGATCTCAGCATTCCGAAAGGCCGCCTGTTCTCCCACAAGCGCTTCCTGCCAGATCGTCTTGACAAGCTCTACAGCCTCCTTCTTACTCAGATCGATCTGATCCACCGACTCTATTCTGGTCGTCAATGCATATTCCGGAAACAATTTGGTGATGGATAAAGAATGTGCCGGCGTATCGATCTCCGGCACCACCGTCACACCATATGACTTGGCAGTATCGATGAACCGGGCAAACTCTTCCTTCGTATAGGCATATTGCGAGGAGGTGAGTTTCTCACCTTTGTCATTGACCACATCCGATTCCAGACGGAAAGCGCTGTCTGCCGTCATGGCATCTTCCACTGAATCGGTAAGGCCGCTTGTGCTTAAGATCACATTATCGTTCAGATGCACCGTCAGATCATTCATCTTATAGTAGGACATAGCCTCCATCATGGCATACAGCGTATCCATGGACACAGCCTTGCGGGCCACATCGATGCCGAATCCCCGCACTTCATAGAGCGGATAATCCCTTATCTTTCCCTGAGGCAGACTATGTTCCTGTCCTATGATCTGCAGAAGCGTTACCGTTCCCCAGCGTACACCCGTATCGGACAATGCTAATATGATACATTTGTCAGTTATATTGCAGAGATAGCCTTCCCGCCCGAGCCCACAGGACTCCTCTGCGTAGCCCAGATAAATATCTCCTTCCTGTGCATCCGTGACTCTGCCGCTTACCACCTGCGGTGCATATCCCGCCACGGTCTCCAGATGTTCTGCAAAAAGTTCCGCCTCATCCTGCAGGGAAGACCCTTCCTCCACGACAATACGAAATGTCCCGGAAAACGTCAGTCTGCCTCTGCCGCCCTGCCACTCCGCCAATGCCGGGATCACATCCGGACAGGCATTAGCATCCGTTTCTGCCTCCATACACGCCGGCACGGTCAACACCTGCGCGATCTCTCTTGTGTCCGCCGCATCACTCCTGCTGCTCACCCGAAATCCGACCGTCACTTCTTTCTCCTGGATCGTGTCGTAAACAACGCCGTCCGCCCCGATCACCTGCTCGTGATCCGCGCCCAGATAGGTTACTTCATACCCTTCCGGAGCCTCCGGCATACACAGGTATCTGCCGCCGTCCTTTTCACAGACGATCTTTGCCTGTTCCAGTTCATAGGCCACCGGCTTGTCCGCATAGACCTCAAACTCATAGAGTGAAACATTCTGATAGAGGTCGGAATAATCCTCCGCTCTCTGTGATACCTGGTAGATACTGAGCCGCAGGAACCTGACTGCTGCCGCTTCCTGAAGAACGATCTCCTGAGCCTTCATCTCCGGTGCCGTATCAAAAGACTGCAGCACCTCCCACTTTACTCCATCTCCTGAGCCTTCCAGTGCATAGGAGATCACATTGCGCCGCTCCCATTTCAGGACAACAAAAGAAACTGAAATTTCTGTAGGAAATTCCAGTTGTATATAATGGGAAGCATCCTCCCAGTTATTCTCACTGGACCAACGGGATGATAAGGTACTGTCATCCCCGTCAATCGCTTTGTATGCCGTCAATTCTTCATTCTCCGTGCTGTCGCTGGTCGCGATGACCCCCCTCTGCAACGCGAGATTCGCGCTGTCCGTAAAGCGTCCCCGCACAAGCAGTACCGCACCGGCCAGGCAAACCGCAAGCATCCCCGCACATAAGATATAGACGGCATATTTCTTCTTCAAATCACGCATAAACCATACCACCGGAGCCCTTACAGCAACGCTCCAAGGAGCCCATAAGAAAAGATCGACATGATCACCGTCGCGATCGCAATGCCAAGCAGTTCCGCCAGCACCGCCTTTTTAAAATCGATATCAAGAAGCGCAGCGATGAGCGAACCGGTCCAGGCTCCCGTCCCGGGCAGCGGGATTCCTACGAAAAGCACCAGTCCCCAGAACTCATACTTCTTAATATTATCACTTTTACCCATGGCCTTCTGTTCCAATTTCTCCACCAGTCCCCGAAAAAGGCGTATCTTCTTCATCCACTTAAAGATCTGCTTGATAAAAAGCAGGATAAAAGGAATCGGAATGATGTTTCCGATGATACATAACGGAATCGCTGTCGTGATCGGTACCTCCAAAAGCTTCGACACGATCAGCCCGCCCCGGAGTTCCAGGATCGGAATCATCGATATGATAAATACCACCGCTTCCTTAGATACATACTTTCCTAAAGTAACCGCAAATGCTGCTGCTAATTTTTCCATACTCTTCCTCCCTATCAGTTCCCACAGTCTCTCATGCGCAGTGGCTAGTATGTTTCTACTATGAAGTTCTATGACTCTCATAGTATAGATGGCCATGCCGCCCGCCAGACGGCAGACAGTGCATGATGCGGGTTTACTATAAATATATATGTCCGGCCTCTCTCAAATTTGAACCCTTATCGGCATATTTTCCCCAGTGCCCGGTACAATTTCTCCATCTGCTCGTCGGTTCCGATCGTGATCCTGAGATAGTTGTCGATCCGTTCCTTATCCCAGTACCTGACATAGATACCGTTCTCTTTCAACCGTTCAAAGATTTCCCGCGCAGGTATATTCTTATTGCTGGCAAAGATGAAATTGCCATAAGACTTCGGAAACGTGAAACCCAGCCGATACAGCTGCTCTTGTGCACGCTCTCTGGTGCGGACTATCCTGGCACAGCATTCCTTAAAATATGCCACATCCTCCACAGCCGCCAGGCCAAGCTGGAGCGCCGCATAGTTCATCGTATAAGAGTTTACCGCATACTTCACATCATTCAGATATTTGATCAGCCTTGGTGACCCCATGGCATACCCGATCCGCATACCCGCCATGGATCTGGATTTCGAGAAAGTCTGCACCACCAGCAGATTATCATAAGTATCGATCAGCGGCAGACAGCTTGTCCCGCCGAAATCAATATATGCCTCGTCTACGATCACCACCACGTCTCGGTTGGCGGCCACGATCTCCTCTACCTGACTAAGCTCCATCAAAACGCCTGTCGGCGCATTTGGATTAGGAAAGATCACGCCGCCGTTCGGCTGCCTGTAGTCCTCCGGCTTGATGGCAAACTGTTCATCCAGCGCTTTCTTCTCATACGGTATCCGATACAGATCCGCCCATACATCATAGAACGAATACGTTATATCCGGAAATAAGACCGGCCTTCCCGACTGAAAAAAAGTCATAAACGCCAGTGACAGCACATCATCCGAACCTACCCCGATAAAAATCTGCTCTCTGTCGATCTGATAATATTCCGCAAGCGCACAAGCCAATCGTGTCTGTTCCGGAAACGCCGGATACAACCGCATCCGTTCCGGTGAAAGTTCCGCGATCCTGTCCATAACCCCAGGTGCCGGCGGATAAGGGTTTTCATTGGTATTAAGCTTGATCACATTCTGATCCTGCGGCTGTTCACCCGGTGTGTAAGGCACTACCTTACGCACGTTTTCTTCCCATTTCATATTGTAATCAATCTGCCTCTCTCTATTCTTATGTTTTCCTGTACATACACTGACGGTCTGTCATTAACCTATCCTGTCATTAACCTGGCCTGTCATTAACCCGGTCAGGTACTATTCACAGCCAATGTCAGCCAGTTAAGCCGACCGCACTCTGCGCTGCCAGCCTGTCATACTCCGCCGCCTGCATTTCGTTGCCGGCCATGCGGTAACACCTTGCCAGACCACGCAGCGGAATCTCCTTGCTGCAACGCAGATTTAAGATACTCTCCGTCTCGTAGGCTGCATTGTAATACCACACCACAGCTTCATCCACATCCTGTAGTCCCAGATAATACTCCCCCAACTCACAACAGATCTCAGCACAGCCCTCACACGCCACTACTTTCATGGCATATTTGAAGAATTTCGCCGTATCGCCTGTTATCCTCGCAGCCCTCGCCACAACGCACGCCGCCTCCTTGATCTCATCCGCACTTCTCTCCGTATCCATACAGGAACTTTCAAAAAAAGCGGCCGCTTTCAGGAAATCCTGGTCTTCTCCGGATATGAAGAGTTCCTTCGCATAAATATTATGCAGTCTCTTATCCAGCCGGTCACCCTCCCCTGTCCTGCGCACAAAAGCCGCCAGATCTCTGTCCTTATGGTTGTTCTCGGGCATATGCCTGATCTCGATCTCACTGTCATAGATCACCGGCAAAAGCCCTACCTGCTCATGGATCGCGCCCTGCCACCGGAAAGTCCTAAGCCGCCTGAAAAGCTTCGGCCGCAACTCCCTGTCATAGTTGTAGATGGTTCCATAGGAAAGCTGGTTTGCATAGTACATCTGCACGATATCGATCTCCGGTAAAAGCGTAGTCTTCAACCGCCGGAATACTTCCCGGTTCCTCTCGTCCATGACTTCATCGGCATCAGCCGAATAGATATACTCCATCCCCGCCTTGGAAAAGGCGAAGTTCCTCGCTTCGGCAAAATCGCCCGTCCATTCATAGTCATAGATCTTATCCGTATACTTTGATGCGATCGTCTTCGTCCTATCCGTGGATCCGGTGTCCACAATAACAATCTCCTCCATCAGATCCGCGATGCTGTCAAGGCACCGCGCCAGGATTCTTTCTTCATTTTTCACGATCATACACAAACTGATTGTGATCATTCTCTTCGTAAGTCCTTCCCAAATCGTCTAACCCTAATACTATATATTCCTATATTTTCTTTCTATTTTCTCTATATTTCTCTATGTCTTTCTATTTTCTCTATATTTCTCTATGTCTTTCTATTTTCTCTATCTCTATATATTTCTCTATTCCGAAGCTGCATGCCTTCCTTATACCGCCGTCCGCCTATAGTAGATCGACTGCCGCATACATCCTTCCACGTGCATCACACATCGTTCCTCGCCGGCACACAACAACATCGTCTTGTAGCGATTCCTGCGGACAAAATCTCTGGCAGGACAGATCTGATACAATGTCGTATACGAGATGTCCGCAAGCCGCTCTCCGATCCGCACGGCATAATCTCCGTCCTTCCGATACAGTCTTGTACGTCCCAAATAACAAAACCGCTTTCCGTTCCAGTTATAAATACGCACCGTATGCGCCTCGATTCCATACAATGCCGCGATCAGCAATGCTGTCAGTAATACCAGCACCGTCAGTCCATATAACAGCATCATCTCTTCTCCTGCCAGATGCATAGTCATTACCGCCTTTCTTTTCCTGTAGATTCATTCCGCGTCATCTCACGATCATGTCACAAATCCCTTCCACACAACGAGCGCCGCCGATACCGTCATAACAATATTCATAGCGTAGCATATTCCCCTGTATATTGCAATCGCAAGAAGTTAGACCGTTCCGCTGTCCTAGAGCATATACGTAACTGCGCACGATCCAAATCCGCTCTGCGCAACGCCGCTCCTGCTCAATCGGCATCCCTGCCGCCGACAAAGTATCCGCCCTGCAGACCTGTCCGCCCTTTCACAATGCCATATCGTACCACAAGCGGCACGGCAACGCCTGCCGCCAGATAGACCATCTTAAAATGTTCCACACCGTTGACCAAATAGATATAGTCGATATTACTATAAAACTGTGCAAAATCAAAATCCCCGCATAACCCGGTACCTGCCGCAAAGCCTGCCAGAATCATCTTGATCAGCATAAAGACCAGTACATGGTGCATCATCACCGTATAGGTATTCTGTCCAAGGAAACGGATCACCCTACTTCTCCCGATCACCGGCGCCGCCACTCTTGCGATCCGAAGCCAGAAGGCAATGCCTGTCACGATCGTCACATAAGGAACCAGCGGACCATTGGCAAACCCTGTACACCAAACACTGCTGAAAGCCAGCCCGTTGCAGACTATCTGCAGCAGTGTCTGAACCCCCATCACGATGGCAAAGTAAGACAGATTTCCCGCAGTATCGTGCTTCTCCAGTTTCCTCTTATAGAACTGCCCCATCTGATAACAGGGATAGAGAAAAAGGATTCTGCCCGCTGCCTTGTAATCTCCCCAGACATGTCCTCCGATCGCCAAATAGACAACGATCATGCCTAATGCCAGACTGCCGGCTAAGTAGAACCACTCCAGGTTCCCGCCTTCGTCTCTTCTGTGCGATAGCTTCTCAAAACACCAACCGCATATAAGCCTCATGAGCAGATTCGTCATCTCAATGACAAGCAGGACCGGCACAAACCATGCCGCATAATTATAGATGAACTGATAGCCATGCATGAAGGGTGCAAGAAACAACGTCCGTATACCGATCTCTTCTCCCATGGAAAATCCATATCCGCGCAGCAGCCAGGCCAGCAGCCCGTAGACCAGATTCCAGAGCAAATAAGGCACAAGCAGCCTGCGTACTTTTTTCTTCACATAATCAAATGTCTGTCCTTTACCCACTTCTTTATAGAAATAACCGGAAATAAACATGAAGAGCGGTACATGAAAGGAATAGTACGGAAAAAGATCCCCCACCGTCAGCACACCGTAGCCCAAATGCCCCGCCACTACCATGACGATCGCTGCTCCCGTTAAAATGCCAAATGTTATGTTATATTCTGTTTTATCATTCTCCAATCCACTGCCCATGTGCCCTGCTCCTCATCTTCCACGGCTGCTCCAGTACTCTGTCCTGAAAACCCTAATGTACTGACAGCAGCACTACTTGACTCGCTGCCCGCGGCATAAAACAACTGCTCTATGTGTTATTAACTTGTAAATAATTTCCAGTATACCATATTTCTGATTTAAATGTTATGATGTTAGGGGGTAAAGATTGAATAAATTTTTTGATAAGCAATTTATAGTTAACGACATTAAAAATTTCGTTTACTATAGTTCAACAAGTTAAGTTCATTCATTTTAATCGCAGAACAGAATCTGAAATTCTGTTCGCGGAAATAACAGCAAATATACAAATCCTGATTTAATCCTTCTGCAAGAAATGCCGTAGCACCGTCATGAGGCCATGGCAGCACAATACGCAGATAATACAACCGCTGAAAGAATCTAGGGAGAATACATACGATGAACCATCATGCTATACATATTTTAATAACACACGAGATTAAATCCTTCTTTATCATTCTCGCTCTCTTGCCTATTCTTGCCGGATGCGCTCTACAGCCAGACACCGTCAATACGACGGGCCGAAACATTTCTGCTCCCGGGCCTGTCACGGAATATATCCGGCCCTCAGAACTCGTGCCGACACCGGACGCCGAAGGCGGCGCGGCAGATTCCAATCCCTATACTGATCTGAGCGTTCCCACCTATCTTACCCGGATAGAGGACACTTATTTCCTCGTGGACTGTTATCATGATCAAGTGATCTATCACGATACACTGTCCGATCCCCTGAGCGAATGGAAAGTGATGACGAATGAAATCGACAGAGGCCATACACTTGCCAGCGACGGAGACGTATATCTGCTGGATGATACAGAGCAAAACCGCATTCTGATCTATGAGAAGAAGGAGAATATCTATGTTCACACCCAGACCTTCCATGAGATCGGCAGCCGGCCACACTATATCGTCTATGATGCTCCTACCGATACATTCTATGCCTGGAGTTCCATGAGCGGTGAAATGTATCTCTTCCGCCACAATGAAGACGATACCAGGATGTACCTGACAGAAATCCGCCGTATAGAAGCACTGGATCAGGTCTATGTACGTTCCTTTACCATCATCGACAGCGATATCTATTTCGTGTCCGGCAATGCCTCCATTATCCGCGCGGACTTGAACAGTTTTGAGATACTGGAAACTTACCCTGTGCCGGACAGTATGGCAGGCATGATCCAGATTACCAAGATCCAGGATTACTTCTATATCACGGTGTCCACGGATATTACAGGAAACCAGGACTATGCCACGATACTGCGCACACGTGATCTGTCCTTGCTCGCTGACGGCGGATATGAAGATATCTACCAGTATTTTATCGGCGGCGGTACGCCCTACTACATCACCGAATTAAATAACATTTATTATCTAACAGAGCACCGGCTGCCCGGCCACTCACTGTGGCGCTTTGAAGTAGAAGACAACGAGATCATACATGTGGAGGCAATATATTGATATACTGATATATTGATATATTGATGTATCGATCTACTGATCTACTGATATACCGACATAACAACTCAGTGCACCGTGACTGTCCGCACTGTTACAGTGACATGTCTCACTCGGCTTCGTCAAAACGCACCTTCCGCGCATTCATATCTCCGTAAATCTCCAACTCCGGTATCGCCTGCAGGAACTTGGTAAACTGGGAATACCCGTAATTCTTCGGCTTGAATTCCGTGTACCTGCGGTGTACGCTATTGCTCAACTCATTCACCCGCATTCCCTTCTTGCCCGTAAGCTTCACGATAGTCTTAATATAGTCTATGATCTCATCCTCGGACTCCCTGTTCTCTTTCAGTTCCACGTTGATCCTTGTATTGTTTTTGACCAGCTTAAGGCTTGGAATCTCTTCCAGGAACCGAGATAACAGGCTGTATCCGTAATTACGCACATCAAAATCCGGATACTTATTCAGCAACCTGCTTCCGATCTCGCCCAATCCGGTCTCCTTGTCCTTATTCTCATTCTCCGTAATAATATTGATGATCGCACTTTCTATGACATCCTTGCTGATCGATGTGGATTCTTCCTTGCTCTCACCGGCTTTCTTCGCCGCTGCTTTCCGCCCTTTTCCTTTAGCACCTGCACCCTTGCCGGCTCCCTGTGCCGCCTCATGGGCAGCTTCCTGTGCTGCAGCCTGCATCTCCTCGTCGTCCTCATCAATCAGATTCTCCAGTACCGTGAACTGAGAACATGCTGTTCTGAATGACCGCGGCGTCTTCTCCTCCCCCATTCCGATAACACTCATCCCTGACTCCCGCAGCCGAATCGCAAGCCTTGTAAAATCACCGTCGCTGGAAACGATGCAGAAACCATCCACATTCCCGGTATACAAAATATCCATTGCATCGATGATCAGCGTGGAATCCGTTGCGTTCTTCCCTACCGTATTACAAAACTGCTGCATCGGCGTGATAGAATTCTCCATCAATTTGTTCTTCCACCCTTTGGCCTGCGTGCTTGTCCAGTCTCCGTATGCCCTGCGGTAGGTTACGCTCCCATGCTTCGTCATTTCATCCATGATCGCTGAAATATACTTTGAAGAAATATTATCAGTATCGATCAATATTGCAAATCTTTTATCTTCCATAATAAATACGCCTCCCTTCTGTCTCCATTGCCTGTCATCATTACCGTCCTTCAATTACGTATATTATTCAAATCCAAATTTGATTCAATACATTTATGCTGTTATTTATTTGTATGCCAATCTACCGCCGCGCTGTCCATCGTACGGTCTGCCAGCTTCGCCACAAACAGTCCGCCGAAAGCCGAATAATCCCTTGAAATTCGGTATTTCAAGGGATTATATCATTATCCTTCCTATTAAGCATCACAGCATATTCGGATTCTACAGCTGTACATGCAGCTTCCTCTGCAGGCATTCCTTGATCAGCTGCACGCAGTCGTCCCAGCCGACTCTGGAACTGTTAATCATCAAATCGTAATTTAATGGATCCTTCCAATCTTTCCCTCTCGTATAATAACGATAGTAATCTGCCCGATATTTGTCCGTCTTATGTATTAGTTCTTTCGCTCTGCTGCTATTTACCTGCATTCTCTCCATAACATTAGTTATACAGTCATTCTCCTGCGCATCCACAAAAACACTGACTACATTCGGCTCATTCCGCAGAATATAATCCGCACATTTACCGATTATCACACAAGATTCCGTCTTGGCAAGCTCTCTGATGATCTCCGACTGAATATTGAATAGGTTAATATCGGATGTAAACTCTTTATCGCTGGGTTCCACCACATAAGTATAAGGAATCTTCATCAGATGCCGTACCATATAACCCCCGCGCAGTTTCTCATCCACCTCGGCGAACAACTGCTTGTTGATACCGCTGTACTCCGACGCCATATCCAACAGCTGCTGTGCATAGCAGGAAATCCCCAGTTCCTGTGCCAGCTGCGTCCCGATCGCCTTACCGCCGCTGCCAAATCCCCTTGCGATCGCAATTACATAGTTATCCATAAGATATTTCTCCTTCCCACTTTATCCTGCCTCCCGACATTTGTCACTTTCCACTATCGGCTTATATGATTAGTTTACCATAAATACACCCCTGATAGTACCGTAATTTTCACATCCTTAATAATTGTTACGCATTAAACTCATTCCATGTCGCCCCTATCTGATCCACCCTTTTACGATGAGGACGAGCAACAGCACCGGCAGGATAAACGTCACATAGAACCGCACCCCTCTCGGTATCTTCAAACCCTCTCCGGTGTTGGCCTCCTTCAGATAATGATCAAATCCCCAGCCATATCTCGTCACACAGAATAACAGATAGACGAGCGAACCGACAGGCAAGATCACATTGCTGACCATGAAATCTTCCAGGTCCAGAATCGTACTCCCCTCCCCCAGCGGCTGGATAGAAGACCAGAGGTTATAGCCAAACACACAAGGCAGCGACAGCACAATGAGCGCTACCAGATTGACCAGACAAGATTTCTTCCTGCTCCAATGGAAAAAGTCCATACCTCAGGAAATGATATTCTCAAACACCGCCAGGATCGTAGAGAAGGCCGCAAATGTCATAAACACGAAGAACAGCGTCCCCCACACGCGTCCGCCTGTCATATGGTTGAAAATATTCGGCAGCGTGATGAAGATCAGGCTCGGTCCCATATCCGGGCTGATGTCGAAGGCAAAACAGGTGGGGAAAATGATCAACCCCGAAACGAGCGCCACAAACGTATCCAGAATCGCGATATTTACCGATTCCCCGAGCAGTGACCGGCTCTTATCAATATAGCTGCCAAAGATAGCCATGGAACCGATTCCCAGACTCAGCGTAAAGAATGCCTGGTTCATAGCCGCCGTGATCGTCTCCGGAATGCCTACTTCCTGCATTCTCGCTACATCCGGCATCAGATAGAATCTCAGCCCTTCTATGCCGCCCTCCAGTGTCATGCTGCGCACTGCCAGCACTACAATGATAAAAAGGAGTAAGATCATCATCACTTTGGTAATCCTCTCCACGCCTTTTTGCAGGCCGAGGGAACAGATCAGGATTCCCGTCACCACGATGATCACCATCACCACCGTCAGCACCATCGGACTTTCTAACATCCCCTGGAACATGTCTGCCACCTGCTCCTTATCTTTACCGGTAAATCCACCGGTCAGCATCTGGTAGAAATAGTACAGCATCCACCCTGCAACCGTTGTATAGAACATCATCAACAGATAATTACCTGCCATACCGAGATACCCATGGAGATGCCATTTCTGCCCCGGCTTCTCCAATTCCGTAAAACTACGGATCACACTCTTCCTACTGGCACGGCCCACTGCGAATTCCATCGTCATCACGGGCACACCCATAGCGATCAGGAACAGCAGATAGAACAGCACGAACATGCCACCGCCATACATCCCCGCAATATACGGGAATCTCCACACATTACCGATTCCGATCGCACATCCTGCCGACAACAGGATAAATCCCATCCGCGAACCTAGTTTTTCTCTTTCCACACTCTCTTCCTCCTACCGTTTGGTCATATATGGCAACCCCTTGCGCTTTCTCCCGGACCTCGCGCCATACGCTAAGACCAGTACTCCGGGGGAGCAGTTGCCACAAGTGCTCTAAGTATACCACATCGAAGAAATTTTTTCAGTTTTATTTTGTGGATTCACCAACCTGTTGGTCCAACTTTGTATCTTCCTTTTTCATGCGTGATCTCAAGTGGCTCCAGAGAATAGTATGTGATCCGATATCCATCCGTCGTCAGGGATACGGTAAACTCCGCCGCCCCTCCCTTCACACAAGACTGTTCATACTGGGCACTGACAAAATTACCGATAGAATAATAGACCAACATCTCATGACCGGCCTGATCTTGCAGGATCTCGAAGGGCTGGAGCACATGAGGATGTGTCCCTACCACCACATCCACGCCGCTTTCCAGAAAGATCTGCGTCCATTTCTTCTGTAGGTCATCGGGCTGCTCCTCATATTCCGTTCCCCAATGTACGAATACGATCACAATATCACTATCCGTCTTCGCTGCCTTCATCTCCTCCCGGATTCTGTCCTCATCTTCCAGCAGGTGTACCATATATGGACACTCTTCCGGTATTTTGATGCCGTTCGTTCCGTAAGTGTAATTGCACATCGCAAAGCGGATCCCGTTTCTCACAATGATCTGGTAGGGCTGGTACGACTGTTCTTCCCCGGTCTGTATGCCAAGGCAGATCACTCCCTGTCCCTCAAAAAACTCTTTCGTAAACGATAGTCCCGCCGCTCCCCTGTCCAGCGCATGATTGGTGCCGCAAGTCACCACGTCAAATCCGGCATTCACGATCGCTTCCCCTACTTGGACAGGGGTTCCGAACCTTGGATAGCCGCCGTACTTGGCAGGATCATCGGTAAGCGGTGTCTCCTGGTTAATCACCGCCACATCATTTTCCGTGATCAGTTCAGAGATATTTTCATATAAAAAATCAAAGTTCTCGCCGTTATGCAGACCATATCGATAAATCGGTTCGTGGATCAGGTTATCCCCGAATACCACGAAAGCCGTCTCCGTCTCTTCCTTTGTAAATCCCCAGGAAATCCAGATCCAGCTGCTGATTTTACCTGACGCATCTGTCAGAAACAGGCGATTCCTGTCTGCACTTTGTTTACCCGCTTCCCTCACTGAATCTGTCGGCAGCGGAGAAACCCGTACTGACATCCCCGTCACATCCTGCCCGATATAGGACGACATCCACCTTGGCTTCACCTTCCCCTGACTGCACCGGTACACGTAAATATGCTGCGACCATTTCCACTCATCCCGCTCCACCCAGAACGGCTTACTCTCCCCGTATCTTCCAATCTTCCAGCAAAGCAGCAAAAGTTCCTCCTCCTGATCATGATCCACATCACCGAACAGGATCTGCTGCACCTTCAGCTCCTTCGGAGAATCCCAGATGACACTTTCGTCATAAACTACCTCGACGTGCCCATCCTTAAGCGTCGCGGCATACCGTCCTGTCTCGTCACACACTGTCCCGTTCTCCCAGGAAACCCACCCGGGCAGGAACGCCCCTGCCCGCCAGAGCCCATAGAAAACGGCGCCGGTACAGACCAACGCCATTATCGTTATAATGCTTCTCCATGCAATCTTTTTGCTCAAAGTTCACACTTCCCATCATACCCTCAGTGAGGGTATCGTTATATAAAACCGCAGATCGCCGCCATACCACTACGGCGCACTAATACTCATAGTCCCACCTGTAGCTCTTTGTCCACTCCGGCTTCTCCACCGGATTGTCAAAGTTATAGGTCCCGTCTTCCCCCTGTATCACGCCGATCATCTGCTGCCATTTGCTGTCCGTCAGACGATCCTCCATAGGCCATCTGAACTGATAGAAAGAGTACACACTGCCTCTGGCTATCTTCAACTTGCCGTCCACCTTCACGATCACATAGATCAAAGAAGGGACATCCGTAGCTGCTTCCAGCACTTCCCCGTTGGGATCGGTGGCAATGTCCACCACCACCGCCGCCGGAAATTCCTGTGCTTCGACGCTTTCTTCTCTGCCGCTCTCTTCTTTGACCGACTCATACCAGAAATGCTCGATATTGCCGCCGTAATTCCGGATAAACTCGTATTCCTCGTCTGTTAGCACCTC
Source organism: uncultured Lachnospiraceae bacterium (assembly GCA_947175055.1). Taxonomy (GTDB): domain Bacteria; phylum Bacillota; class Clostridia; order Lachnospirales; family Lachnospiraceae; genus UBA3282. The sequence goes on from CAMWLJ010000039.1 coordinate 14,519, forward strand.
ATCCCGCAGCTCTTTCATCGAAATCTCCAGCAGCTGGCCAGCCATATATGACAGTCGCGTCAGGTTCTCTTCCTCGGCATCGCTTAGCATTCCATACTGCTTAAGGCCTTGTGCCGTCTTGTCAGTCAGATCCACAAAGCGGGCGTAGACAACAGGTTCCGGCTCCACATAGCCTCTGTCATCCGGTTCCTGCTCGTAGCCGCCGCCCCCCATCTCCGCCAGCACCTGTTTCGTATACAGTACCGTATCATGCTTCAGCTCCGTGAAACTCCCCGCAAAGCATTCCAGATCCTTCTTCTGCCACTCCTCGCTCTGCATGAACATCGGGTAACCCTCACCCTTCACCTCCAGCAGCGGCCGCAGCGTGTTCAACCAACCGGCATACAAACTGGCCGACCACAGCGCCTCCTTCTCCTGGGAAAGCGACTCCCGCAGCCTGGTCATATTCTCCGAATAGCCCGCATACTCCGCAGCACCGTTCTCCTCCAGGATCCGCAGAGCCAGATCGCTGCCAAGCGCCGCCGGTACGTCCAATACATCAGGCAGCATACGCTTATCCCCGTTCCCGTTCTCCCGGACTTCACTGAAGATCAGCTTCTGCATGATCGCTCCGTCGATGGTGAAACGCTGCCCCATAAATCGGAACCCCAGGATCTCATTGTCCTCCCCTTCCCCGATCGGCACGGAATTGATCTGCGGCGGTGTAAGGGTTCCCGTTATCTCATGAAAACGCGTAAACGCGTCTGTATTCCCGGCCAGGTCTTCCACCTTCACACCGTCGCCATAAACTTCTGCGATCACAGGCTCATAGTCGCACACACCCAAGTCGTCACTGGCTCCTGCAAAAAAGCTTGTCACGGCGTAGATCGATTCCCAAAGCCCATAGGCCTCCTCATCCTCCGAGAGCGCCTGCGAGATCAGAAGCGCGCTTCTGTCAAGTTCCTCATTGCGCTGTTCAAAATGGATGCGGCCATACCAGATCATCGCCTTAAAATACCGCTCCAGCTCATCGTCCCCTTCATAATATCCACGGGGTATATACTGGGTATAATCCTCCATCTCCCCCGTGATCTGAGACTCACTGATCATATCGGCCCTCCCGATACAGTCAAGCTCATACTGCACCAGATCGGCCGCCTCTTCATTTATGACAGCACTGTCATCTAAAAGTTTCATTCCCACATTGAAAAAGGCAACATTGCGTTTTGCCGCACTTTCCCACTCGCTGCCCTTTAATTTCTCATACTGCGCCACACTGTCGTCAAGCATCCTGCTGCTCAGCTTATATATATTTTCTGACAGATATGTCTTTTCTATATTTTTCAAAAGATAGCTGAAATACAGATGATAGGTATGCATCAGAGAATCCACCGTCACGAAATGAGCGATCTGCTCATACCGGTCGATCTCATAGATCTGGAAGAACTCCCTCTCGGCTGCTCCGCACACCACGAATCCGTTCTCTGCCAGTTTCTCCTTCATCGCATCATCCAGATAAAACTGCCACAGATTATCGATATTACTCAGGTCCGGCTCCACCGTGTAGGGTTCTACACTAGGCGTCACCCCCAGCGCCGCCAGATCTGTTGCCGCAGAATCGGAACTCGCAACCAGCTGCGGCCGGTTTCCTGCCTCTACTCCTGCACCTACTGTGCTGTCAGCGTCTTCCCCGCCGTCTGTACCCGCCACGCTGTCCGTATCGCCTGCATCTTCCGTACCCGCTGCACGCTTGTTCTCTTCGAGATCTGCCCCGGATTCCCTGCTGCTTACCCCCTCTGTCTGCCCGGCGCACGCACCTAGCGCTCCGGCAAGAAATACTCCCGCCACAAAAACTGCTGCTTTTCTTCTTATTCCATTTATTCTGTTCCTGTACAATCCCTCATCCCCCTTTGCCATCCTGTCTTGCCAGCCTGTCGGTTATCTCAATTTCCTGGCATTCCGTACTTGAGGTTCCTGTATAAATCATCCTGGTACGGAGTACTGGTATCATTATATCACAGTAAGACATCTACAGAAAGACGAAAAATTCTTAAGAATCTTAAATCTGGGCCGGCACCGCAAACTGCAACGCCGGTCTAATACATGATCCGCACATCCTTCTCATTGGAAGGATTTATCAATACCGTCACCTCATCCACTTCTATGGCCTCACAGGAGACCAGCCTGCCTTCTTTGAGGTTGCTTAAGATCACATTTTTCGCTTCCATCATCATCTCCATATCATCCCCCGAGTCTTTCCAGTACCAGCCAAAATCAATCCTTCCCTCTTCCTCTTCCCACTGCGCAAAGGGTTCCACACGCTTCGCATTATAGGTTACGCTGAAACGCGCCGTATTCCTGGGAACACTGCTGTCCACCACGATCCTGGTGGATCTGCGGTTGTAGGAGCCGATCACACCGAAAATATTCAACCTGTCTTCCTCCGGTTCAAACTCTACATCGATCTCATCTGTCCTCATATCAGGCTCACCCAGAATATACTTTCCACCATAAACCAATCCGTCCAGTTCCGTAAAGATCAGTCCTGACCCGATACCGCACAGCAGCACGCCAAGACAAAATACAATGATCGATATTTTATGTAGTCTGCTCATAATGCACCTCCCCGTTACTCTTTTCTTTCCGACTGCTGCCATTGGCCCTTTTATTTGGTATCATCATCCCAAAGGCTCCGGCCGCAAGCGCGCCAAAGCACAACATACCGCCCAGACCCAGTACTAAGATCCCCATAAAGGAGTACCCACTACACATAAGGACTACCATAGCGCCGATACCCATCAATAGAATTATGGCCATACCCGCGCACAACAGCGAAAACAGCAACCATCCCATATTCCAAAACAGCCGCAGCCCAAAAATACAACAGTCCAGAAACCATTTCCATACCATGACCGTGCCCCGGCCTATCGCCCCGGAAAACTCTCCCATAATGCCCTTCCCTTTCTCTTTCGTTCTTATTCTTGTATCCTTCCTTTTCCCTTGCAGGCTTCTGCCTTTCCCACGCAAGGCACTGCCGTAATCTCCGGCGGACATGCCGCTTGCACTATTTCTGCTGATCTCTGCAGACCAGACACCTGTGCTATCTCTGCCGGCCTCTGTCGAACAGATATCCGCACCATTTCCGCCACCCTCTGCAGACCGGACACCTGCGTCGCATAAAGGCCCTCCGGCAAATCCATCACCTATATCCGCTCCTCCAACAGATTGACCGCTCATGCCTTCTTCGCCAACTCCCATGAGTGCATCCTGCGGCTCATTCAGTTCCCGATTCCGGCCAAAAAGTTGGCTGCATCCTTCGCGGATCCGGTCAAAACCGTTCCTGATCCACTTTGCCGTACCGGAAAATGCCTGACAGAACCATCTGCCCATACGCCGGAAAATGCCTTCACTCACTTCCTCTTCCTTCTGTCCCACGCCGGCTTCCAAGACGCCGTTCTTATGCTTGTCCGCCCCCTGCAGCCCTGTACCGCCGGCGTACCTGTGGGGTGCCGCCGGCCAGATTCCCCGCCGCCCTACAGACATCGCGTGCTTAGAATCCACATGATAAGCCGCCAGGATCTCCGCCGCCAACTCCTTCACAGATCCGAAATCCCGGATCGCATCTTCCTCGCTCAGTCCTTTCTGCATCTTCATATCTATGTGCTGGGCATATTCCGCCAGAATGTCTTCCTGCTCCTGCTCTTCCAAAACACTGAGATATTCCCGCAGCTCATTCAAAAACTTCTCCTTATTCCTGTCTACCACCATTCTAATACCATTCCTTTCCCTCAGCTTTCTTCTTCCCCTCTGATAAATCCGTTGACCCTGTCCTGAAATTCCTTCCATTCCGCCGTCAGCTTCTCCAGATACAAAATGCCGGCCGCCGTCAAATGATAATACTTCCTGGGAGGCCCCTCGGACGACTCCCGCAGATAAGTCTCGAAATAATGCTCGTTGGTGAGTCGTTTCAGCAGCGGATAGATAGTACCCTCATTCACATCAATGACCTCCGAGACCTCCTCGACAAGCTCATATCCGTACATATCCTTTCGCCGCACGGATTCCAGAACGATCAGTTCCAGCACTCCTTTTTTAAATTGTGGATTCATAACAGTCCCCCATTCTTGCTCAACCTGCAATTATTATAGTTAACGACATTAGAAATTTCGTTTTCGGCATTGCAGGAGCTGCCGTATATGGCTCCTGCAAGAGACGGAAACAGAAATTTGTTATGTCGTTTACTATAACTATAGGGCGCAAGCACAAATTTGTGTCTGAACTTATGCAGACCGTGAAACAATCTTCCATCTTCTCCTGTAATCCCTCTTCTGGTATTAGATTAAACCCACTACTATGTAATGTCAAGTACTAATTTCTTTAAGATAGTCTTAAAATTTCCTATGAAATGAAAAAGAATCCTGCCTGCAGGATTCTTTTTCATTGCTCTACTACATCCGCGCCTCCATCAGACTGCTGGAAGCATACCTTCGCAGACCCCGATAGAATACCACCGTCGCAGCCACCGACAGCAGACAGGCATACCCCAGCACTGTGAAAAACATCCCGGCATCGAACCTGACCAGGATATGCACCGGGTGATAGACTATCATCCCCACCGGCATGATAAAATACAACAGAAATCTGGAGATCCCCTGAAAGATTCCGTCAGGATAGGTGGCAAAACTAATAAGCCCCATTACCATCTCCCCCGAAAGCATCTCAACCCGCACAAACCAGAATGCCAGGCTCCCCAGAAACAGCGCAAATGCCGTCAGAATGATCATCCCCGTCACCACAAACAACAGACTAAGCAGAAATCCTCTCACACCAAGTCCGCACACCGCCAACAAGATCAAGCCATATAACAGATCGCCGATCGCCGAGATATTCGTAGAGGACGTCATCACACTAAGCAGCACATTCTTCGGCTGCACCAGATAGGAATCCAGCTTTCCGCTGACGATCAGTTCTGGCAGGGAATAGACCCTGGCGAACAGAACGCGTGATAACCCGAAAGAGGCCGCCGTCAGTCCCCACAACAGCATAACTTCCCGCATAGTATAACCTCCGATATCCTCCCGCAGCCGAAACAGAACAAACCACTGAATCAGAATAGACGCATTGTTCAGTATCATAAAAGTGACATTCATCAGAAATGTTACCTTGTTGAGCATTTCCCGCATGATATTATATTTCACAGACAATATGCACACCAGTATCTGATTTTTAACCACCGTTAACATACAGCTTCTTAACCCCCTTCCTGTATACGAAAAACATCAGCCCGCATCCGGCCGCCAGATATAACACTTGCGCCGCCAAGATCTCCACACATTTATCTGGCCGGAAATCCACGATCAGCTTGGCCGGTCCGTAACACACCGTGTAGATCGGTGTCAATTTGAAAAACGGCTGCAATGCCTGTGGAAAAATCTCTACCGGGAATATCGTACCCACTACCAACAGCAGCTTATCATAAAGCCATTGAAACGGTGAGGCATCCTCGATCCAGAACGAAAGCAGGCTGATACAGATCTTAAACACTGCATTGATGGTCAGTCCCAGTATGATGCAAGCCGCCATCACCGGGACCGCAACAATCTTAAAACCAGGCACCGGCCCCACCATCATAGTCCCGATCATCACTGCCAGCAGCGCATACATAGGCAGTCTGACACTCCACTCTCCGGTGTATTTTGTCAGAATATACAGCGTATAGTGATAAGGCTTATTCATCAGATAGGCGATGTTGCCGCCCCGAATGTCCGTTTTCACCTGCCGCCCCACCGAACCGGCGTTAGAACCGAACCACATCATCTCTGTCATCATTACATACCAGATCATCTGCTCCTTAGAATACCCGGCGATCAACTCTCCGGGTGTCTGATAGATATAATCCCAGAGTTTGATAAAAATAAAAATAAACACAAAATAGCCAAAAAACCCCAGCGCGATATTTGCCGCATACTGCAGGTTCTCCATCAACACCGAACGGTAGATCACCCCGTATTTGCGTCCCGGCAGGCCATACCTGCGCCCGATATACTTCTCTCTCTTTCCTAACACTCCTACATTTGCACCCGCATTTTTCTCCTGTCTTCTCATCCTGCTGCCACCCTCCTTACCAATGCAAGTTTACTCTCACGAAGCCGCATCCTTTCCTTCCGCCTTGTAGATCTCCATAATGATATTCTCCAGCGGTACATTGGAAATATTGATATCCTCCACGGCTTGCGCGTTGATCCGCCGCAATGCATCCCCAATCTCGATCGCAGCAGTATCCACCTCCAGCCTGGCATAGGTCCCCTTATGTTTCAGGATCGTGATCCCTTCCACTTGCGGAAATGTTGTCTCCTCCTGCATCTTGACTTCTACGATCTTCTTATGCAGGTAATGATATTTCAAATGCTCCATGGAGTCGTCCAGCACGATCTGACCCGCATTCACAATGATGATCCGCTTGCAAAGCTTCTCGATATCCCCCACATCATGGCTGGTCAGGAAGATCGTGGTATTGAACTCCCGGTTCATCTGTTTGATCAGAGAACGGACAGACTCCTTCACTACCGGATCCAAACCGATCGTCGGCTCATCCAGGAAGAGTACTTTCGGCTTATGAAGCAGAGACGCCACGATCTCACACCGTATCCGCTGCCCCAATGAGAGATTCCGCACCGGTGTATTGATAAATCCCCCCAGTTCAAAGCGCTCCGTCAACTCCCCAATCCGCCGTTCCGTCTCTTTCTCCGGAATATCGTAGATTGCACCGAAGAAGCGGAAATTATCATAGGGTGTCAGGTGCGTCCAAAGCTGCTCCTTCTGCCCGAATACCGTCCCGATCTGATAGGCCAGCTGCCTGCGCCGCTTCGCCGGATCGATGCCCAATACCTCCACCCGTCCGCCGTCCGGATAAAGGATCCCTGTCAGCATCTTGATCGTGGTACTCTTCCCAGCGCCGTTTGGCCCGATAAACGCCAGCATCTCTCCCTCGTCCACTCCGAAGGAAACCCCTCTTACCGCTTTGACCTCCTCCGTCTGCGGCCGCAGGATCGCCTGCACACTGCCCCGCATTCCCTTTTCCTTCCGCCTTACCCGGAATGTCTTCTCCAATTCTTTCACACTGATCGCCTGCATGACTCTTTCCTCCCTCACCAATCCTTCTTGAAAAGTAGAACAAAGTCTTTCCTATGAAACAAAAAAAGAACCGCCCTGTTCCATACACCTAAAGTGTATCTCCCATGCGGTTCTTCTATCTGCAATCCTGATTCCCGCATAGCCAAATAAGACTTTCCGTCTTACGGCCATGCGCCGGTCGGCTTCCGCCGCCCTCAGGCTGTGACCGTAATCTGAAAAATCTGCTGCATCCAAATCATGGCTATAAATAGAATCTGATCGATCTTACGCATACTCTCTGTCCTCGTTTCAAATCATCGCAACAGTCCAGCATCCGTCTCCCTGTTACGCATATCCGGCCAGCGCCAATCGCTTCGCAACAGACCGGATATTTATATTATTTGGCATGGTCAGCACGGTAAATGTGCTGACCTGAATGTACGGCTTCAAATTTTCAGATAGCATAGCACAGTCTCTTACCCCTGTCAAGCAATACAGACAAAACAATGTAACAGTTCGTAACAGTTCGTCAATCCTTATCATGGATCTCCCCGTGCAGTTCCTGCAGTGACTTCACTTCGCTGCTTTCGTGAGTCTTCAGATAATGGATCCCTTCCGCCGCCGACCTGGCCGCCGCCACCGTGGTGATATACGGCGCTTTCGCCTTGATCGCGGCCTTGCGCAGGTAGCTGTCGTCATGCACGCTGTCCTTGCCTACGGGCGAATTGATGATCAGGTCAAAATCCCCATTGGTTATCATATCCCCCACGTTGGGACGTCCCTCATAGAGCTTCTTGGCCTTCGTGGCCGGGATGCCCGCCGCCGTGATCAAGTTATAGGTGCCTTCCGTAGCCACAATCTGGAAGCCGTCCTGTGCCAGGCTTCCGGCCACTTCCACCACCTCATCCTTATCCTTCTTATTGACGGAGATCAATACTTTGCCCTCCAAAGGCAGCTTCGACTGCACCGCCTCCTGCGCCTTGAAAAAGGCTTCTCCGTAGGACTGAGACAATCCCAGCACCTCTCCGGTAGAGCGCATCTCCGGCCCCAGGATCGGATCCACCTCCGGGAACATATTGAAGGGGAACACCGCCTCTTTGACCCCGTAATTGGGAATCACCTGCTCCTTAAGTGCAGGAACCGGTGACGGCCGACCCGTAAGCTCCGAAGTAATGATATCGGTAGCTAAAGGCACCATGCGGATATTGCAGACCTTGGACACCAGCGGTACAGTACGAGACGCCCGCGGATTGGCCTCCAGCACGAAGACCTTACCGTTCTCGATGGCATACTGCATGTTCATCAGCCCTTTGACATGCATCTCCTCCGCAATCTTTCTCGTATACTCCTTAATGGTCTCCACACTCTCCTCCGGGATGTGCACGGAAGGAATGATGCAGGCCGAATCACCGGAATGGATGCCGGCAAGCTCGATATGCTCCATCACTGCAGGCACAAAGGCGTGGGTACCGTCACTGATGGCATCCGCTTCACACTCCAACGCATGATTTAAGAACCTGTCGATCAGGATCGGCCGATCCGGCGTCACACCTACCGCCGCATTCATATATTCCTTCAGACTTTCGTCGTCGTAGACCACTTCCATGCCTCTGCCGCCCAGCACGTAGGAAGGGCGCACCATCACCGGATACCCTATCCTTGCCGCTATGGCAAGCGCTTCCTCCACCGTGGTTGCCATCCCCGACTCCGGCATGGGAATCTCCAGCTTCTCCATCATGGCGCGGAACTGGTCACGATCCTCCGCCAGATCGATCACTGCCGGCGGGGTACCCAGTATCTTCACGCCGTTCTTCTCCAGCTCGGAAGCCAGGTTAAGAGGCGTCTGCCCGCCGAACTGAGCGATCACGCCAAGCGGTTTCTCTTTGTTATAGATACTCAGCACATCTTCTAAAGTCAACGGTTCGAAATACAGCTTGTCCGACGTGTCATAGTCGGTGGACACCGTCTCCGGATTACAGTTCACGATAATAGTCTCAAAGCCCAGCTTTTTCAAAGCCATGGCCGCATGAACGCAGCAATAATCAAACTCGATGCCCTGTCCGATCCGGTTGGGCCCACCGCCCAGGATCATGATCTTCGGCTTGTCTTCGCTTACCGGATTCTTATCCGGCGCATTGTAGGTGGAATAGAAGTAAGCACTGCTCTTTGTGCCGCTCACATGCACACCCTCCCAGGCCTCTTCCACGCCCAGTGCCAGACGCCGGTTCCTGATGTCCTCCTCCGGAATCTCCAACAGTTGGCTTAAATACTTATCGGAAAATCCGTCTTTCTTGGCTTTGACCAGCATTGCATCCGGCAGCATGGCTGCATTGCCCTTATACTGCAAAATAGCTTCCTCTTCCTCCACCAGTTCTTTCATCTGCTCGATAAAATATTTCTTCACCTTCGTGATCTCATGTATCTCCTCCACCGACGCACCCTTTCTGAGCGCTTCATACATGAGGAAATGCCGTTCGCTGGAAGGCGTGATCAGCCGCCTTAACAATTCTTCCTTCGACAGGGTGTCGAAATCCTTCGCATGCCCCAGACCGTAACGCCCTGTCTCCAGGGAGCGGATAGCCTTCTGGAAAGCCTCCTTGTAGGTCTTGCCGATGCTCATGACCTCGCCCACGGCGCGCATCTGCGTTCCCAGCCGGTCTTCCACACCTTTAAATTTCTCGAATGCCCAGCGGGCAAATTTGATCACCACGTAATCGCCATCCGGTACATATTTATCCAGAGTGCCGTATTTTCCGCAGGGGATGTCCTTCAGCGTCAGGCCCGCCGCCAGCATGGAAGAGACCAGCGCGATGGGGAACCCCGTAGCCTTACTTGCCAGCGCGGAAGACCGGGACGTACGGGGATTGATCTCGATCACGATGATCCGATCCGACACCGGATCATGAGCAAACTGCACATTGGTGCCGCCGATCACCTGCACCGATTCCACGATCTTGTATGCCTGCTCCTGCAGACGCTTCTGACACTCCTCCGAAATGGTCAACATAGGCGCAGAACAGAAGGAATCTCCCGTATGCACTCCCAGCGGGTCGATATTCTCGATAAAACATACGGTGATGATATTGTTCTCCGCATCCCGCACCACTTCCAATTCCAACTCTTCCCAGCCGAGGATCGATTCCTCCACCAGGACCTGCCCCACCAGACTGGCCTGTAAGCCTCTGGCACAGACCACCTGCAGCTCTTCTCTGTTATACACCAGACCGCCGCCGGCCCCACCCATGGTGTAAGCCGGACGCAGGACAACCGGATAGCCCAGCTTCTCGGCGATGGCAAGCGCCTCCTCCACCGAGTACGCCACCTCGCTGCGGGCCATCTCGATGCCCAGCGCATTCATAGTCTTCTTGAATTCTATGCGGTCCTCGCCCCGCTCGATGGCATCCACCTGCACACCGATGACCTTTACATTGTATTTCTCCAAGACCCCTGCCTTATGTAATTCCGAACACAAATTAAGCCCGGACTGCCCTCCCAGATTAGGAAGCAGCGCGTCGGGGCGTTCCTTTGCAATGATCTGTTCCAGCCGTTCTACATTAAGCGGCTCAATATAAGTTACATCCGCTGTCTCCGGATCCGTCATGATCGTAGCCGGATTGGAATTCACCAACACGATCTCATATCCTAATTTCCGAAGTGCCTTACAAGCCTGGGTGCCCGAATAGTCAAACTCGCAGGCCTGTCCGATAATGATCGGACCTGAACCGATGATCAGTACCTTATGAATATCTGTTCTGCGTGGCATACATCTCCTCCATTCTTATCCTTGAGTACCCACTTTGTGTGATTCTGTTACTGTATGCTTCCGACGGCTATGTCCTGTAAGTCCCGCATATCCATCTGATAAAACTTTCACAAAATCTCACTTTTCCGTGTCGAATTTCATTGTCGTCCCTCATTTTATCATTAGATATCTGGGGTGTCAATTCGCTTCTTTGAACGACTTTACACCAATCTTACTATTTGCTATAATTAAAATGACAATGACAACGTACCGAAACTTCAATGCACAGAAAGCAGGTGAATCTATATGCCAAATGGTCTCGAAATTACGAAGGCTGCCATAGACGATTTCAAAAAGATACAACGTTACATGGCAATCGCCAAAAAGGAAAATGCCACCGAAACATATGCCGAGTTAAAAAGGGAGTACCTTTCTCTAAAGGCGATCCTTACCGTCGCCGGAGTCAATCTCACTGACATTGATGAAATGAAAGAATAACGTTTCTGATCATGACCAGGTTGTCTGGTGTCATATCAGTCCCAACATCAATGCGTGTAAATCTCATCCAGGATTGCTGGATCATATACCGTCAGGTTTGCATCCCATGGCACCAGATACAACAGAAAGCAAGTAAACACAGTTACAGCGGCGCATAATATCATGCGCCGACTGAATCTTATTCTTACCGTCTCCAAGATATTCTCATAGCATACCCCGGCCACAATATAACAGAGAAGACCCATGAGCCAATACAGATTCATACGATTGTAATGCGGTGATAACTCCATGGGAAAAATCGTGTTTGAATTTATCAGGAATGCAGCGATGTTGATCTGATAACTGATGATGGAACGAGCGAATGATTCTCCCGATCAAAAAACAGTTCTTGAACCGCCTGTGCCCCATAAATTGCTGCCAGCAGAAACACCGGAGTAAAATTTAATATGTATCTGGATTTAGATTCCCATATCATAAAAAAGCACATTGCACCCAACATCGTCAATCTAAGAAACATAGCATGATCATTTTTCGGATTTCTAATTCTGAGCAGACCACCTGCAACAGCAAAAATATGCATACAAAATGTAAAAATCTGTACATATATTTTAAAAAGCTTATTGTATTTTCTTCCTGCAATGAGACCATCATATAACCTCCCCTTATTTATCCCCCAAATAATATGGTCGTCCTGCATATACTGTCCATCAAACCAGGTATTTGCCGCTCTTGAAAGCTCATATTCACCAAGATCACCTAAAGTACCAAATCCAACTATACGCTGCTTGATCTTCTCGATATTCGCCTTCTGCTTCTCTGCTTTTGAAGCATATTGATCTGTATACTCAAAGTCTTCTTGCGAATATCCTCCATTGGTATCACGATTAAGTCCCATCATAAAGTAATGAGTAAGTGGAAATTCCAGAGCATCGTTATCACTCATATCAATCCAGGAACAATTTTGGATATATACACCCCAGGCGCTACTCATTCCAACCACAACAATACCTGTCAACAAAGCAAAACGAATGTTTCCCACATTTGTGATCACAAGGTGCAGCAAAATTGCTATAAGCAGTACCAGTATACTTCCCTTGATCAATGCACCAATTGCCAGCAATATACCTATCATTCCATATTTGATATATGGCGATCTGAATCTTTTATCAGGAGATGTGTACATCCAAAGTACTGCTGAAATAAAAGGCATTGATATCGTGTCTGTATAAAATCTACAGGCATTGATATAATATGGAGCAGAAAACATTGAAGCAACCAGATATACAAGCATTCCCTTTTTGCCAAATAAATTCTTCGCAGTCAATGCTCCGAGCACCACCGCCATCATGATGAACACCACGTTCAAGAGTACACTCATATAATTACTCATTGAGTCAGCTGCGTTTAATCCAAAAAGCGATAAAACCTTATAGTAAACCGCAAAAATTGCAAGTAACGGTATATTGTTATGATACCGAACAAAATAGTCATTATTTGAACTTTCAAAAAACCAACGATGTACTTCCTGCCCGGTATAAACTGTATTGATCTTGCCGTCAGTTGCAATTTCCCACGCACTGTAATAGATTGTTCCCAGATCGTTGTATGGAGTTGAAAGCATCTTACTCCCGACAAGGCACATAAGAACTGCCATATCAATCAGCAAAACGCAGAAAACAACCTTACCTCTGGTCTTCTCAACACTAATTTTTGTATAAAGTACTGCAAGCAAAGCTACAAGAAACGGCGTAAGCATATACACTGTCAATCGATACCTGACTCTGCCAACCGCATATAGCATGATCATTAGCATCAGCGATGCAAACATACCCTCCAGCAGGACGATCACCGTATTATGTACACTCGTAAAATGTACTCCAAATTTTACTGCCACGAAATACAACATGACCCATACAAAAAGAAACCCTACGAGGCCCCATAATATTTGATACCGCGGGTTTAATGCTGCACGCAATGTAATAGCATCAAGCGAAATCTTTCCATTCAAAATATCAAGTCTAAAGTATTTCTTCCCCCTGACAGATAAAGTAATCTCATTACATCCCCTGTTAAGATAAAAAGCCGCCGCATCAGTTTCCTTAAACTCTCCCGGTTTATCTGCATAATATAACTTTGCATTTACAGATCGTACCTCCATATCCTGCACTGAAATGTCTATATAATTAACATCCATGTCCTGCTCCGCATTAAAATAAATCTGAGCCGAACCATCTTCCATAATCAGGGCGCCGTCTCTAAATTTTAACCGGTCTGCCTGCTCCGTAAGCGCTTCTAACATGATATCACATACATTTTCTTTCGCCAGTATATTAAAGCCGCCTGTCATAACAATAAATATACTAGCTCCTGCTGTAATCCAGATCCAAAAACTACGCGGAACGGCCAGTTTTCCGTATGCTGTTTTCTCCTTTCTGATAACTCCAAAAAACAAGGCTGCAGATGCACATACCAATGCTATATTGAAAACAAGCACCCATAACACTTCTACGTAATCCATAGCATGGTATACATAATAGACATCCCAGTTATACTCCTGCAACTCTCCGTTATATTCACATCTTAAATTTTCAGCCGGGAGATCTTCTGTTATGGTTTCATCATAAATAAAAGGAACCCATGACATCATATATTCGCCAGATTCCCACATAGCACCCTCAGTCTGTATTAAAGAAATACTATAAGTTTCCCCTTTTCTCAATCCCTCCGTCTGAAGAACATAATAGTTCCAATTAGGAACAGTCTCACTTGCAATAGTTTCAGACAATATGATATTCCCATCTTCACTTTTCAATACCAGGCAAAAGTTCGCACCATATTCTTCGAGCAGACTTGTATGGTTGTATGCAAGCCTGATATGTAGTTCGCATAAACCGTCTTGTGTCGGGCTGAAATACTGTGTTATAACATCCTTCTCGGTATGCAGTATGTCCGGCCAATCATGGTCGCCGGATTCGCGATATAGTATACCAGAAGTATATGCCCGAGGATTTTCCTTAATCTCTCCTACCCAACTGTAATTCAATACACCCAGTAAAAAAATACCCCCCCCCACAGCTAAAATCATGATATATCGCCATAAAGTAACTGCTTTGTCAGACTGTTTATCATGCATTCCTACCATTCTTCCTCCTTATCTTCACATTCTATAAATACTGCTTAGTTTGAAAAACAATTATAGTATCGTGATCCCCTATCCTTCACACGCATGTATTGTAACATTCTATATTCCTCCAATATCTCTTCACCATTTCCATATTCCGTGAACTCGCCTTCCCTGGTAACAAGACCATATTGACCAATAGCCGGTATCTGATCCATCAGGCTACACAAGAATCTGTTATAATCCGGCATACCCAGCCCTGCGCATTCGAGAACATAGCTTCCCAAATAATTCGCGCTTATATTACCTCTGGATTCAAGTTCAATATCATAATTTGTCCAGATTATATACGGCGTGATATACATCTTATTTCTTTCTTCCGCGCTTAGACCTTGACGGTCTCTCCCATACAGACTGTCATATACATTGTCTGGCAACGAAGGCATATGATCTCCAAACATGACTACCATCGTTTTTTTGTCAGATGAACTGAAGTAATCAAGTAAATACTCAAATGCCCTATCCGATTCATATACCAGCGACAGATAGGTTTCTGCTACACTGCTCTCGAAATTTTCTATTCTGACAGAAGTATCCAGTAAACCATTGTTGATATCATATCCGCCGTGGTTCTGCATCGTGACATTAAAAATAAACAGATTTTTATCCTCATCAAAATTCTCGACAACCTCAATAATTTTGTCATAATCAGCTCGGTCGGAAACATAATTACGAAGATATTCTGAATTCTCATAATCCTCTAAAGACCAAAACTCGTCAAAGTTCATTGCCTCATATACTTTATCTCTATTCCAATTCCCTGCTTCATAAGGATGCATTGCTACCGTATAATAGTTCTGCCGCTGTAATATTCTACATAGTCCTTCCTCCTCCTTTTGGCATACACTCAAATATGGCACCGTCCCCTGCGGGAAAAAATGTTCCGTATTTCCTGTCAAAAATTCATACTCAGTAACCGCTGTATTTCCTCCAAAGGTAGATACATATAAGTTTCCCTTAACAACATTCTCTTCCAAACTATGTATAAAAGGCATATAATCACGGTCTGTTTCTAAATTGCCCAGTATTCCAAGATCACTAAAGCTTTCATTCATGATCACGATCAAATTCTGCGGGATAATATCCGTCTTAGGAGGCTTCTTCTCTATAGACGATACTATTTTTTCGATACTTTCGTCTGAATATCCTTCCGGTTTTTGAATCTTCGATCGCTCCATAAGGATCATATTGGTATAACACCAGCCATATTCTGGGAAATTTTTATTAAGCTCAAACCAATTGAAACTCTCTTTAGGTACATATACACTGCTTATTATCATCAAGATAAGTACTCCTCCCGCCGCTGATCCAAGCCTCATCCTGCCAATCCACGACTTTCGGTCATACTCTGGTATTCGTTCTTCATCTATCTGCTTATCCGCGATTACCATCAACCCTATGGTCATCCACATAATCATTATGGCTGTATAGATTTGCCACGAAATCATGAGCTCATAGTTACCGACTATACTCATAGCTGTCGGCACTGACTTAAGATCTATCACCTGCAAGTTTGTTCCCCTGAACTGCTTTACATAGTAATTCACCGATCCCAGAATCATACACAACAATAATACGATGTATTTCGACCACTTTTTCAGTATGATATACATGATCATACTGACTGCTCCTATGATACTGCAATTGATCAATATATATTTAGGCGCTATAACGTCTATACTTTCATTCAATATCTCTATCACTAAAAAAGATGCTACGATTCCCCATCCACCAATGATCACCTTAAAAGTCTTTCGCGCGTTCTTCCTGCTTAAAAAGCTTCCTGCCAAGGCAACCCCAAAAGAAGAAACCCATAGGAAGAGCCAGACCGTTCCAATAGAATAAGAATCAAGGTAGCTCTGCAAAAAATAGAGTGCAAGATTCGATCTTGGTTCCCCATTAACACAATACTCCTTTAAGCCTTCCAATAGATTCCCACTCTCCACTGATCTTATTGATGCATTGCTTACAGCATTTTCTATCCTTATGACCAACTCATATCTTTTCCCTTTTTTTAACTGATCTGTAGTACCACCCATCCAAGTGAATTCACCTTCTCCCAATGCACTCAGATCATATTGATTCTCATAGTATAATCTTCCTCCCAAGTCCCTTAACTGTGCTCTGATCACACCGCTATCCTGACTGCTGCAATTATCCAGCCAAAAGAAAAAAGTATATAACCCCGTCTGTTCCGCATCAAATCTTTGAATGATCTCTCCATCCTTTACTGCAATATCCGTATATTCAGACGCTTCCATATTGCAGGTAAAATAGTCATACTGTACTCTTTGTTGCAACTCATCCCCATATAGCATCCTTCCTGCCACAAGAAGCAACAGAAGCGGTATCCAAAACATCAGCAGTGTCCT
>CAMWLJ010000040.1 GCA_947175055.1 uncultured Lachnospiraceae bacterium
GGTGTAAATCCTGTCTTATTTATTGATTATACCCAAAGTTCAGAAAGAACCATCTTTCGATGCAAGGTCTTATTTTTCTATGTCGTAGCTAATTTAGTTTGCCTCTTTTTAGAATAAATTTCCGTGCCCTACGACACCAAAATCCTATGGCATCAATTTGAGATAGCCGCCTGAGCTGCCGCCAGCCTTGCGATCGGCACCCTGAACGGTGAGCAGGATACATACGTCAGCCCAATCTTATGGCAGAACTCCACGGAAGACGGATCACCGCCATGTTCGCCGCAGATACCAAGTTTGATATCCGGTCTGGTCGCACGCCCCTTCTCTGCTGCCATCTGTACCAGCTGGCCAACGCCGCTCTGATCCAGTCTTGCGAAAGGATCCGACTCATAAATCTTGCTCTTATAGTAATCACCCAGGAACTTGCCCGCATCATCACGGGAGAATCCAAATGTCATCTGGGTCAGATCATTCGTACCAAAGGAGAAGAACTCTGCCTCCTCTGCGATCTCATTTGCCAGAAGCGCCGCTCTCGGAATCTCGATCATCGTTCCCACATGGTACTTGATGTCGGAATTCTTCTCTTTCTTCACCTGCTCTGCCACTTCCACCACAACGTCTTTGACGAACTTAAGCTCCTTCTTTTCGCCGACAAGCGGAATCATGATCTCCGGCACAATATCGTAGCCTTTCTCGTTCTTCACTTCGATGGCCGCTTCCATAACAGCTCTTGTCTGCATCTTGGCGATCTCCGGATAGGTTACTGCCAGACGACATCCGCGGTGGCCCATCATCGGGTTGAACTCGTGCAGGGAATCGCAGATCTCCTGTACGTCTTCAGCTGTCATCATCATCTCTACCGCCAGATCGTCGATATCACCCTGGTCTGTCGGCACGAACTCATGAAGCGGCGGATCCAGGAAACGGATGGTGACCGGTCTTCCTTCCATTACCTCATACAATGCCTTGAAATCACCTTTCTGGAAGGGTATCAGTGCGTTCAGTGCCTTCTCTCTCTGCTCCACAGTCCTTGCTAAGATCATCTGTCTGATCTTCGGAATCCTGTCAGGCTCAAAGAACATATGCTCGGTACGGCAAAGTCCGATACCTTCTGCGCCGTATTTGATCGCATTGGCTGCATCAGCCGGCGTGTCCGCATTGGTGCGCACTTTCAGCTTACGATACTTGTCCGCCCACTCCATAATGCGTCCAAAATTACCGCTCACCGATGCTTCCACTGTCTTGATATCACCCTTATAAATCTTACCGGTGGAGCCATCCAGAGATATATAATCTCCCTCATGGAATTCTTCTCCGCCCAGTTCAAATACCTTATCTTCTTCATTGATCGCAATATCGCCGCATCCGGATACACATGCCGTACCCATACCGCGGGCTACCACTGCTGCGTGAGATGTCATACCGCCGCGAACGGTCAGGATACCTTCTGCCGCGTGCATACCCTCAATGTCTTCCGGAGAAGTCTCCAACCGGACAAGGATGACTCTCTCGCCCTTTTCGTGAGCTGCCTTCGCCTCTTCTGCGGTAAAGTATACCTTACCTGCCGCCGCACCCGGAGATGCCGGCAGCGCCTGTCCGATCACATGCCCCGCTTTCAAAGCCGCAGCATCAAACGTAGGATGCAGCAACTGATCCAGAGACTTCGCCTCAATACGAAGAACTGCCTCTTCCGGTGTGATCATGCCCTCGTCCACCAGATCACATGCAATCTGGATCGCTGCAGGAGCGGTCCGCTTACCGTTACGTGTCTGCAAGAAGAACAGTTTGCCGTCTTCGATAGTGAACTCCATATCCTGCATATCGCGGTAATGATTTTCTAATTTATTGGCGATTTCCATGAACTGCTCAAAGCACTCCGGCAGATCCTCTTGCAATTTGGTAATAGGCTGGGGTGTACGGATACCTGCTACCACATCTTCACCCTGTGCATTGATCAGGTACTCTCCATAAATACCCTTCGCGCCAGTGGAAGGATTTCTAGTAAAAGCAACACCGGTGCCGGAAGTATCACCCATGTTACCAAATACCATGGCCTGTACATTGACTGCAGTGCCCCAGTCACCCGGGATATCGTTCATTCTGCGGTATACGATCGCTCTCTCATTGTCCCAGGAACGAAATACTGCCTTCACCGCCTCCATCAGCTGAACCTTCGGCTCCTGCGGGAACTCCTCGCCCTTATTCTCTTTATAGATATTCTTAAATCTAACGATGATTTCTTTCAGATCCTCTGCCGTCAGCTCTGTATCAAACTTGATTCCCTTCGCTTCCTTGATCTCGTCCAAGATCCTCTCAAAATAGGACTTCGGGATCTCCATAACGACATCAGAGAACATCTGGATGAATCTTCTGTAAGAGTCATAAGCAAATCTGGGATTGCCTGTCTTCTTCGCAAATCCTTCTACTGCCACATCCGTAAGACCAAGATTCAGGATTGTGTCCATCATACCAGGCATGGAAGCCCTTGCACCAGAACGCACCGAAACAAGAAGCGGATTCTCGGTATCACCGAATTTCTTCCCCTGCTTCTCCTCCAGGTTTGCAAGCGCATCAAAAATCTGTCCTTTGATCTCATCCGTGATCTGCCTGCCGCTGTTGTAATAATCGGTACAAGCCTCTGTCGTAACTGTAAACCCTTGGGGGATCGGCAATCCTAAATTCGTCATCTCAGCAAGGTTCGCACCCTTACCGCCGAGAAGATTACGCATATCAGCATTGCCTTCTTCAAATAAGTACACCCATTTTGCCATAACTTTTTCCCTCTCTTTTCTTAAATACTACTCAGGAACCGTAAAAAGGAATCCTGTTTGTCGGATTCTTCATTTATAGTTCCTGATCTGACCCGCAGAGAGGCACGCTTACGTGCCCTTTTATTATTTTACCATATAATTGGAAATTTAGCATCCGTTTTTTGTAGTTCTGCACAAAATTTATGGTAAAAATCCTTCAAAAATGAAAACATCAAATTTTCCCTTCATTTTATCCAATTCTTCCGCACTGCGAATCGTCCAGGCTACTGCCGGATGTCTGTATAACCATCTGCAGAGCCGCCGCCCCGGCTCCTCCGCAAACTGATGATTATAAGCGATAAAGTCAGGCGCCGTAAAGAGATTCAGCAGAAGATGCGTCATGAAGAAGTAAAGCGGACTCTTATGCCCGCCGTCCAAGCGGAAGTTAGACGCCAGCTGTCCTCTGACAACGTTGTTGTGATATCTGCGATACCAAAGTAATACCAGCGGGTTAAAAGACTCGATACAATATTCCCCCGGATAAGCCCGCAGCATCCGATCGATCACCTCACAGAAGGAGATATCCCTCGTCTCTGACTTGATCTCCACGATGAGTGGCACCTGACCATCCACCAAAGCAAGCACATCTTCCAGCTTCGGGATACTCTGTTCGGAATCCGCCAGCTTAAACTCCTGAAGTTGTTCATAAGTATAATCTGCGATCTGGGCCTTCACGCCACACATACGCTCCATCGTCCCATCGTGGAAAATGACCGGGATATCATCCTTCGTCATCTGTACATCCAGCTCAATGCCATACCCGGCTTCCACTGCCCTGCGAAAAGCCGCCATGGAGTTTTCCGGCGCCTCCCCTGTATTGTCGTGCAATCCTCTGTGGGCAAAATATTTTTTACGAAAAATGTCCACATCCGGCCGGTTCACCACACGTGGTGTCACCGCCAGAAGATATAACATTCCCGGATACAAAATACATTTCAATGCTTTTCCTAAATTCTTCGCCATCTTCTGTACCTCCATACCAGAATCTCATTGGATTCTGCACTCTATAGACTTATTTATTCTTCAGCATATGACCATGCAGTTTTCTATCTTATATATGCCGGTATTTATTATAGTAGAAACGGCTGCAAATGTACAGTCTATTGCAGAAAGCAGCACCAAAAAGGTGAATCGTGATTACTATTCACGGATCAGGAATGCGCCAAACTGCGCATTCCGTGAGAACATGATTCAGGAATGAGGGGCGATTTTTGCGAAGCAAAATTTTGAATATCGCCCCGAATCATTACTATGAGCGGCCCTTGGCCGTGAATAGTAACGATTCGTGCTTTTTCCTTGAAAAAAAGGCCATGTTGTGTATAATGATAGAAGTAACTTCATTAAATATATAAATTATAGGAAAACAGAGGGTTTATCATGATTCAAGCAAACAACGTAACACTGCGCGTAGGAAAAAAGGCGCTCTTTGAAGACGTAAATATCAAATTCACGGAAGGAAACTGCTATGGACTGATCGGTGCCAACGGCGCCGGCAAATCTACCTTCTTAAAGATCCTCTCCGGTGCTCTGGAGACCACAAACGGCGATGTATCTATCACGCCCGGACAGCGTCTCTCCGTGCTGGAACAGGATCACTTCAAATATGATGCTTATCCGGTCATGGACACCGTCATCATGGGTAATGAACGGCTCTATCAGATCATGAAGGAGAAGGATGACATCTATGCCAAAGAAGATTTCTCCGATGAGGACGGTATCCGTGCCAGCGAGCTGGAGGCGGAATTCGCCGAGATGGACGGCTGGGATGCGGAATCCAATGCCGCCATGCTCTTGAATGGTCTGGGCATCAGCACCGATCTGCACTACAGCATGATGGCTGACTTAAACGGTAATGAGAAGGTTAAAGTCCTACTGGCCAAGGCGCTCTTCGGCAATCCCGATATCCTTCTCCTGGACGAGCCTACCAACCATCTGGATCTGGATGCCATCGCATGGCTGGAAGAATTCCTGATCAATTTCGACAACACTGTGATCGCGGTCTCCCACGACCGTTATTTCCTGAATAAGGTCTGCACCCACATCGCAGATATCGATTACGGCAAGATCCAGCTCTATGCCGGCAACTATGATTTCTGGTATGAATCCAGCCAGCTGATCATCAAGCAGCGCAAGGAAGCCAATAAGAAGAAGGAGGAACAGATCAAGGAATTACAGGAATTCATCTCCCGTTTCTCTGCCAATGCGTCCAAATCCAAACAGGCAACTTCCAGGAAGCGTGCCTTAGAGAAGATCGAGCTGGATGATATCCGTCCTTCCAGCCGCAAATATCCTTATATCGACTTCCGCCCAGAGCGTGAGATCGGCAATGAAGTGCTCACGGTTGAAAGCCTCAGTAAGACCATCAACGGGGAGAAAGTTTTGGACAATATTTCCTTTATCGTCGGCCACGATGATAAGATTGCATTCGTGGGCGGAAACGAACTGGCGAAGACCACCCTTTTTAAGATCCTGATGGGTGAGATGGAGCCTGACGAAGGCACCTATAAATGGGGCGTCACCACTTCACAGGCCTATTTCCCAAAAGATAATACCGAGGAATTCGACAACAACTACACTATCACCGAATGGCTTATGGGCTATTCTCCGGTCAAGGATGTAACGTATGTCCGCGGGTTCCTGGGACGAATGCTCTTTGCAGGCGATGATGGCGTGAAGAAAGTGAAAGTACTCTCCGGTGGAGAGAAAGTACGCTGTCTGCTCTCCAAGATGATGATCAGCGGCTCCAACTGCCTGCTCTTCGACGAGCCCACCAACCATCTGGACATGGAATCCATCACTGCCCTGAACGAAGGCATGAAGAAATTCAAAGGCGTAGAACTGTTCTCCTGCCACGATCATCAAGTCGTACAGACCACAGCCAACCGCATCATGGAGATCCTGCCGGACGGCACTCTGATCGACAAGATCACCACTTACGACGAATATCTGGCCAGCGACGAGATGGCAAGAAAACGTACCGTATATACAAGCACCGCCAATGATGAGGAAGACGACTGATCCTGCGGTCTTACTGTAACCAATGTGCCTGCCTCCCACTGCTATAAGGGCGGCAGGCCTGACACTTTCATCATACAGACACATTTTGGAGATTTGACCATGAACCCTGTAGACCTGCATACGCACTCCAACAGATCCGACGGCACTTACACCCCTGCACAGCTTGTGGACTATGCCGTCAGCAAAGGATTAAGCGCAGTCGCGCTCACCGATCATGACACCATAGACGGATTGGATAAAGCCGTCTCTCATGCCGAGGCACTGTATGCTGCCGGCCAGCCTTCCATCGAAGTCGTACCCGGGATCGAGTTTTCTACAGAACATGACAAAAAGGATGTACACATCGTAGGATTGTACATCTCCTACAATGACTCTGCTTTCCGGGAGCAGCTGGATGCGTTCGTGAATTCCCGTATTAACCGCAATATTAAGATGTGTCGAAATCTGCAGACAGCCGGTATCGATATTACCTTCGACAAACTGCAGGCAAGAAATCCAGGTGCCGTCATAACCCGGGCACACTACGCCTCCTACCTGCTGGAAGACGGCTATGTAAAAAGCAGGCAGGACGCCTTTTCCCAGTATCTGGGAGATCACACAAAGTACTTTGTACCGAGAGAAAAAGTAACGCCGGCGCAGGCTGTAGATCTGATCTTGAAAGCCGGAGGTATTCCTATTCTGGCACATCCGCCCCTGTATCACATGGGGCAGGACAGACTTGACCGACTGATCTCTTCCTTAAAAGAAGTCGGGCTTATGGGCATCGAAGCATTTTACAGTAGTTACACAAATCAGGATGAGCGGGATATGCGCAGATTCGCCAAGCGGTACGACCTTCTCCTAAGCGGGGGCTCCGATTTTCACGGCGCCAATAAACCTGGCCTGGATCTTGGTACCGGCTACGGTAAGCTTTTCGTGCCTGAAGAATTGCTGGATAAGCTGAAAGAAGCTCGCCACATTTAATATTTATACCTCATTTCCTCCTTAACACAGACATACAAGGACACTCTATCGAAAGGACAAGCCGCACAATATGAAACTCTTATTTACGGATTTAGACGGAACTTTACTCAACAATGCCAGCCAAGTATCTCCCGCTACGAGAGCCTTTCTGGATGATTTCCTGGTTGCTGGCAATAAACTTATCCTCTCCTCGGGCCGTCCCACGGACAGCGTTCTGGAAGTGAAAAACAACGCCGGGCTGAATCAGCCCGGCATTCTATTATGTTGTTATAACGGCGCGCAGGTCTACGACTGCGACAGCTGCAGTACCATTATGGCCAAGCGGATGCCTCTTCCTTACGTCTCTTATCTGCAAAAGCAGGCAGCCAAACATCATTTACATATTCAGACTTATCAGGAAAATGCCGTGGTCTCCCCTGCTGACGACGAGGAGATCCGTTTCTACCGCACGAAGATCCATGTGCCGCTTGTCGTATCTCCGGTGTTGGCAGATGCTCTCACCGATGGTCCATACAAGATGCTTGCCGCTGATCTGTATGACCACGACAAGCTGGAAGCCTTCCGCCTGGAAATCTTTAACTGGGCAAAGGGCAAGATACAGACCATCTATTCCAACGATAAATATCTGGAACTTTTCCGACAGGATGCGGGAAAAGGAAACGCACTGCACTTCGTCTGTGAACACTTCGGCGTATCTCTGTCAGATGCCTACGCTGCCGGAGACGCCGAGAACGATATCTCCATGTTACAAGCCGCAGGCACCGGCATCGCAATGCGCAATGCTTCTGACCAGGTAAAGCAGGCCGCGGATATAGTCACCCGATACGACAACGACCATGATGGACTGGCAGAAACAATGCGCAGGCTGCTATAGTATAACCCACACTGATTACCGCTACCTTACACGCGGCAGATGGAAATATAAAATTCCCGAAACTTCCGGACTTCCCCCTGCGGGTCCGGAAGTACTTGCCAATCTATCCTTCTACGATCAAATATCTCCCGTCCCCGATCTCAAACACTTCATCGGCTTCCAGAATGCTTTCTTCATCGGCTTCTTCCGTGTCGATCCCTTCTTCCTCGAAAAATTCCCATACTTCCCTGACAGAATCCACTACCACTGCCATACAGTCTTCCAGAAATGCTTCCGCCTCTTCCGGAGTCTCTGCTACTGGCTCCGGATAGAGCTGTGACTGGTTCTCCAAAAAACACTGCAACACTTTCTCATCAAACATAAATTTCTCCTTTCCTGGCTCTTACTGCCACAATCCGCGCCTTTTAAGCTCCTGGCAAACCCTTCCTATGGGCAGACCCACCACATTGTTGTAATCACCACATATACCCTGTACATAGGCCGCACACAGCCCCTGAATCGCATAGGCTCCGGCCTTATCCATCGGTTCCCCACTGTCCACATATTTCCTGATCTCTTCCGCCGACATGGAATACATGGTCACATCCGTACATTCGCTGAACGTGGCATACATGGCCGACATGTCCTTGTACTTCCAGGCAAGCGTTACTCCCGTATAAACCTGATGGCTGCCTCCTTGCAGTTTCTCAAGCATCCCGGCTGCCTCTTCCTTATCCGCAGGCTTGCCAAGGATCTCGCCCCAGCAGGACACTACCGTATCCGCACCGATCACGACGAAATCTTCCCTGCTTTCCTCAGACAGCTTTCGGCATATATCTACTGCCTTCTGATAGGACAGCTCTTCCACCACCTCATTCGGTTCCGTCTTCGTACTCTTTTCTTCCACCGTGCTGGGCATGGTCTTAAAAGAAATGCCTACCTGTTTTAAAAGCTCCTTCCTTCTCGGCGATGCCGATGCCAGATATACTTTCATCTTAATCCCCCATTCTCGCGCAAACTGATCTCCTTATTTCCATCCGCTCCGTGTATCTGAAAATGAGCGTGTCAGTACATCGGTGTGCCGGTCACATCATATCCGCTGGTTCCGGCTCCTCATGATGCACCTCCGGAATAAAAACCCTCTTATTTCCAAACTCTTTCTCAGCCTTAGCTGTGGCCTTCGCTTCATGGCAAAACTGCAACTGTGCATTAAACAGTTCCTTACCTCTTAAATCCGGTTTTTCATAGCTGCCATCCGCCTGCAATATTGACGCTTTCACCGTATCCCTCATCTGGCTGTCCAGGATATGGTGCAATTTCTCCTGCAGCTGCTGTTTTTCCACCGGAAAAAGTATCTCCACTCTCCGATCCAGATTGCGCGGCATCCAGTCCGCACTGGCGCAATAATATTCCGGTTTTCCATCATTCTCGAAATAGAAGATCCTGGCATGTTCCAGATAGTTACCTACGATAGAACGCACCGTGATCGTCTCGCTGACACCGGGAATCCCTACCTTCAGACAGCAGATCCCGCGGATGATCAGATCGATCTTCACCCCGGACGCACTTGCCGCATAAAGTGCCTCTATGATCGTCTTATCACACAGCGAATTCATCTTCGCTATGATATGAGCCGACCTGCCCTGCTCTGCATAAGTCTTTTCCCGCTCGATCAGACGCAGGAATCTGTCTTTGAGCCAGAGCGGCGCCAAAGAAAGTTTGTTCCAGCTTCTCGGCTCCGAATAGCCCGACAACATGTTGAAGACAGCAGTGGCATCCTCTCCAATGGCTTCCGAGCAGGTAAAAAGTCCTACGTCCGTATATAATTTAGCCGTAGAATCATTATAGTTACCCGTTCCAAGATGGACGTATCTGCGTATACCATCCTCTTCCCGTCGGACAACAAGTGTAATCTTACTGTGCGTCTTGAGTCCCAGCAGGCCATAGATTACATGACATCCTGCTTTCTCAAGCTTCTTTGCCCAGACGATATTATTCTCCTCGTCAAACCTGGCTTTCAACTCCACCAAAACAGATACCTGTTTCCCATTCTCTGCCGCCTGCTCTAAGGCTGCCACGATCGGGGAATTGCCACTGACACGATAAAGCGTCTGCTTGATCGCCAGCACATCCGGATCCTTGGCCGCCTGTCTGACAAACCGCACTACCGGCTCGAAGGTCTGATAGGGATGGTGCATCAAGATATCTCCTTCTCTTACCTTGGCAAACACATTAGCGTCCTCCGGTAGCTCCGGAACCGACTGCGGTTTCAGATAACTATCCTCCTTCAGATGGTCAAACCCTTTCATACCATACATCTTCATAAGGAAAGTCAGGTCCAAAGGCCCACTGATCGGATAGATATCCTCCTTCTCGATCGCCAGCTCGTTCTGGATCAATTTCAAAAGCTTCTTGTCAATTCCTTCTTCCACCTCCAGACGGATGACCTGCCCCCACTTTCTTTTCTTTAACTGCTTCTCGATCTCCTGCAGCAGATCCTCCGCCTCTTCTTCCTCAATTCCAAGATCCGCATTGCGCATGATCCGAAACGGATAAGAACAGATGATATCATAGTTAAGGAAAAGCTTCTGAATATTGCGTTCGATCACTTCTTCCAGCAGAATGGCTTTCTGCTCTTTACCACCGGGAAGCATGACAATACGAGACAAGACACTCGGCACCTGCACCATGGCAAATTCTATCTCATCCTCACCGTTTTTCTTTTTCATCAACGCTCCCAGATTCAGAGACTTATTCCTGATCAATGGAAATGGCCTGGAAGAATCTACCGCCATAGGCGTAAGTACCGGATAGACATTATCCGCAAAATACCGATCCACATAGACCGCATCCTCTTTGTCCAGTTCTTCATGATGTCTGACAATATGCAGCCCTTCCTCCAATAAGCGCGGCGTCAGGGAACGATTATAGACCGAGTACTGTTGCTCCACCAACTTATGCGTTTCCTCATTCACGCGCAGCAGCTGTTCTTCCACCGTCATTCCCGCGATATCCTTCTTCTTATAACCGGCATGCACCATATCCTTCAAAGAAGCGACACGCACCATAAAGAATTCATCCAGATTGGATGCCGTGATGCTTAAGAATTTCAGCCTCTCAAAAAGCGGATTTTTTTTGTCTTTCGCCTCACTCAAAACTCTCTTATTAAAAAGCAGCCAGCTCAGCTCTCTGTTTGTATAATATTCGTCTCTTGAAAAGTCCATCTCAATTCCCCTGTTCCTTTCTTATAACACTTTAACTCTCGGACCCTCGCTCCATCCCATACACTTTCCCGCTGCCCTTCTACCCTTTCTGTCTGATCACCGGGCATACACTGAATACTTCCTCAAAAAAATGTGCCCTCCTGGCCAACAACCCCTTTTCCAAGGTAATATCCTGGGAAGAATCCACCGTGATGATCAGCTTTTCGTCCTTCAAAGCGGTCTTGACATTCTTAAACTTCTGTTTATGGCTTCTGTCCAGTCCATTGGCTACCCGCAAAATAGCCGTAAGCTTGGCGATCGTAAGATAATCCCTTCCACTGATCGTATTGTCCTGGCTCATCAGATCATAATAATCAAACTCCAGATGATTATATTTGACTACATTGGCCACGATTTCCCGCTCTATATGGGACAGTCCTATGATCTCCGTAGACATAATGATATGATAGGAGCATTCTCCCAGATTGACCAGGCTGATGTATTTCCCACAGTCATGCAGAAGCGTTGCGATTCTCAATAAAAGTCGTTCCCTTTTACCCAGGCCATGTACTTTCTTCATACTGTCATAGATCGTCAGTGCGATCTGTTCCAGCGTCTCTCCCCTGCGCTTACTGCCCATATAGCGTTTACTGATATTCTGTGCACATGCTATGATATCCTGTTCAAAGTCATGACCGGACTTTAAGATCTTATTCTTCTCGCCGTATTCATAGGCAATACCGTCACACAGGCTGACACCCGGCGCCCAGATCAGCTTGGCATCCATCACCTTGACGATCCGGTTGAGCAGAATACCGGATATAAACAATAACGGCACATTCTCTTCTGGTATATCCAGAACACGCGCAATCTCCTGCACTGTCTTGATCCGGATGCTGTCTAAGAAACTGTCCATGGCCGCTGCCTCAATACTGCTTTGTTCCAGCCCGGCTACATTCCTGCCGACCACTGCCGAGATATAATCATCCACCACGATGATATTCTCGATCACTCGATCCTTCAGATGCAGCTTCTTAAAGACCGCGATCTGAGAACTGATGATCTCATCCAGCATACTTTCGTTTTGTTCCGGGCGAATATTTAATTTATTGAGCTGTTCCTGCAGGCGAAGCACTCCCAGACGCAGGTTCTGTGTTGTCACCAGCGTATCCTTATCAAACAGGGAAAGCTGAATACTGCCGCCTCCAATGTCAACGATCGCCGTTCCTTTCTCGATGATCTTGTTAAAAGCATCCCCTTTGGAAGCTATGGACTTGTAATCCAGAAAACGCTGTTCCGAGTTGCTGATACACTCGATCGTAATGCCTGTCCGCTGCGTGATCTGATCCAGAATGATCATCGTATTGTCCATCTCCCGGATTGCACTGGTGCCATAGGCTTTATAATCATCCACCTTATAGCCTTTCATGATCTCCCCGTATTCCCGTAGGACTCTGCAGAGCTCATTCACTCTCGCATTGCTTATCTTACCGTTGGTATAAGTATCCGATCCCAGATCGATACGGTGCCTGATATGGTCTATCTCCCGAATGCCATTCTTTGCCGAGATCTCGAAGATCTTCATGCCCAGTTCATAGGAACCCACATCTATTGCCGCAAATGTCTTCATAACAAACCTCCATCTATTCTCCTTGTCCGCGAAGATGATCTATAAACTGCTGGGCCGTCCTGCCGGAGAGTCCTCCGTGGGCAAGCTCCCATTTTCCGGCTTCTGCAAGCAGCGTCTCCTCATCCATCGCAATACCGTAGCGAGCCGCAAGTCCTTTCACGATCTCCTGAAACTGCTTTTTATCCGGACCACAGAAGAAAATCGTCACACCAAACCGGTATACCAGGGATAATTTTTCCTGCACTGTATCGCTGGAATGCAGCTGATCCCGTCTGCCCTCTTTGTCGCTGAAGTTCTCCCGGATCAGGTGTCTTCTGTTAGAGGTTGCATAGATCAGCACATTGTCCGGTTTCTTCTCCAATCCTCCCTCGATCACGGCCTTCAAATACTTATATTCCGTCTCGAACTCCTCGAAGCTCAGATCGTCCATATAAATGATAAATTTATAATTCCGGTTCTTCACCTGCGCGACCACATCGTTCAAGTCATGGAACTGGTGCTTATAGATCTCGATGATCCGCAGCCCCTTGTCATAATATTCGTTGGCGATCGCCTTGATACTTGTTGATTTCCCCGTTCCCGCATCTCCGAATAGAAGGCAGTTATTCGCTTTTCGCCCTGACACAAATGCTTCTGTATTCTCAAGCAGTTTCTTCTTCGGAATCTCATACCCGATCAAATCGTCAAGCTGCACATGGGAAATATTCCGGATCGGTACGATCTTTGTACCTTCCTCCTCATGAACTACCCGGAATGCTTTATGTAAACCAAGTGTGCCTACTCCATAGGCACGGTAAAACTCCGTCAGGATCTTTTGCATTTCTGCCGCCGATTCTGCACATGCCAGCTCTCCTGCCAGCTGACAGATCCGGTCACGAATCCTCGTACTGTACACCCTGCTGACCTGCTGTGCCCTCTCATAGTGCAGCACGTAATAGAATTCCGGCACCTTCAGCACTTCCATCATCTCTGTATGATCATACGCAAAGAATTCTCTGAATATGGCAATATCATGCAGTACAAGCTGATTGATGCTGCCTTCCACTTCTCCTCTGATCTCGCAGGCCAGACTGTAACTGTTCTCGTTATTTACCAAAAGATCCGCCAGATAACAGTGCCACAGATTACCATAGAAGCCATGGGCTGCCGCCCGCTCCAACAGTTCATGCATACATTCATAGAACAGCGGCCTGGCTGTCGCATCCCCGGCACGATAATGCTCCATCAGCCACACCATATCTTTAAGGATCTTCCCGTCTTCCAGATTCTTATAAACGATCAATTCCTCTTCCCGCATCTTCTGTCACCTCCTGTCTAATAATTTCCCAGTATCTTCATGCTGCGCGCCTCTTCCCGCAGTCCTCGCAGCGCATTCTTCACCGCACCGTCCGCAAGATTGCCCTCAAAATCAATAAAAAACCGATATTCCCAATTTCTCTCTTCGATCGGCCGGCTCTCGATCTTACACATATTAAGATTATTGTAAATAAAGTGCGACAAGATCCGGTAAAGAGAACCGCTCTCATGTGAGACCTCCAGGCACAGGCTCACTTTGGCCGCCTTCTTCAGGAATATCTTCTGGTTCGTGACAATGATGAACCGCGTCGAATTACTGGTCGACTGGTTCACGCCTCGTTCCAGAATATCCAGCCCGTAGATCTTCGCCGCCTGCTCACTGGCGATTGCCGCCTGGCTTAGGTCCATATCCTCAATCACCTTACGCGCAGCAAAGGCATTATTCTGCATGCTGATCTGCTTCCAGTTCTCATGTGTATTTAAGTAGCGGGCACTCTGCATCAATGACTGCGGATGCGAATAGACCGTCCGAATCTGATCGATCCCTGCTCCCGGAACACCCAGAAGACAATGTTCGATCTTGATGATCTGTTCCCCTACGATATAATTCTCAAATTCCACCAATAGATCATAAATCTCGCTGACGATCCCGGCGGTCGAATTCTCGATCGGCAGCACTGCAAAGTCTGCGTTCCCCTCTTCTATGGCGCACATGGCATCCCGGAAAGTATCCACATGGAAGCAATCCACGTCCTCCCCGAAAAATTTGATCATGGCCATCTGGGAATAGGCACCCTGCGCCCCCTGAAAGACCACTCTGGCCCGCTCCATATCCAGCCTGTCCACCCCGATAAAAGGCAGCCTGCCGCCCACCCCCGTCGCTGTCAGCTTATTATATTGCAGCTTGCGGCTCATGGACATGATCTGCTCGAACAGCTCCTGGACGCCATGGGCATTAAACTCGGTATGCGCCAAACTGCGGACTTTACGAAGCTTCTCCTCCTCCCGCGTCTTATCCAGAACCTTCTTCCCCGTCTCGATCTTATAATCTGCCACCTGCGAACAGATTTCCATCCGTTCTTCGTACAGTTGAACGATCTGCTCATCTATGTGATCTAATTTTTCACGCAATTCAGTCAAGTCCATCATGTCTGCTCCTCCTGCATCTGCCTTGGTATCAAATTCACTCTCCAATACTGCTAACATCTTAACGCAAAACCCCCTTGATAGCAAGACAGTTTAAAGCTATAATATTAACATATCTTATAAAATAAAGCAGAACTGTATAGCAGGGAGATCAACCGTAAACTCGACGAAGCGGAGGAGCTTGCTATACTATTAACACGGAGGTACTCATGACTAAAAAAGCGAAGAATCTTGTGATCATATTGATAACTATCGTTATTTTTGTTGTGCTCATGTTTCTCACGATCTTACCGAGCCGCATCCCGTTAACGAATGACGATACTGTCGGCAATACTCCCGGCAACTTAAATAACGGCGGATACTTTTGTGAGTCAGACGGACGTGTCTATTTTGCCAATGCCTATGACAACTATGCTCTGTATTCCATGAAAGCTGACGAATCCGATATCAAGAAGATAAATGACGGCGCCTTTTCCTGCCTGAACGTGGGCGGCGATTATCTGTACTATTCCATGATCGGCAAGACTGAAGATTATGACCTAGGCTTTATCGGAAAACCTTACGGCGTTTACCGCAGCAAACTAAACGGTAAGAAGGCCACCGGACTGGACCGCTGTCATATCATTAATCTGCGGCTGTGCGGCAATTATATTTTCTACGAGAAATATGACAACAAAGAAGCCGTTTCTCTGGAAAAGATCAGAATCGACAAGAAAGAGAAGCAGACCGTAGCTCCGAAGATGATCATCAATCCCAGCTGTTACATAGACGGTAAGATCTACTACAACGGAGACGCTACAGATCATTATCTCTACGCGCTCGACACCGCTACCGGTGTCTCCGAAGTCGTGTGGGAAGGAAACCTCTGGAATCCCATCGTGCAAGACGGTTATGTATATTATATGGATGTAGGCAACGACTACCGCTTGTGCCGTTATTCTTTCAATAATGATACGATAGAAGTACTTACCAACGAGCGTCTCGATATGTTCAATCTATATGACCATTACATCTATTATCAGGTAAGTTCCTCTACCCAACCAGCACTTAAGCGGATGAGGATAGACGGTAGTTCTCAGGAACTCGTCAAGGAAGGCGTATTCCAAAATATCAATATTACTTCGCAATATGTATACTTTAATGCCTTCAATGAACCGACTCCTGTCTACAAAACAAGCACCTTCGGCCCTGTCGGTGTCACAAGCTTTGACGCTGCCATGCAGGCCGCATTGAAAGAGGCAAAACCTGACAAGAAAAGCAAAGAATAATAGAATGCAAAAAGGAAACCAGCCGGTTTCCTTTTTTATGCCCATGCTCATTGTGCCGTGATCGCAAAACGCTTCTGCAGGGCTGCATCATCATACATACATTGATAGACAGACCTTATTTTTCCGGCCATATCTTCTCCTGCCTGGCTGTCCATGACAGGCAGGACCATAATGCGGTAATCCACGCCCCACAGCCTGCTCCTGGTAGTCGTCATCTGACAATCTGCCCCCTTATAAAAAGCGATGCGCCTTTGCCGGACTTTTCTCGTCTCCTCGTCCAGCCCCGGCAGTTCATCATCCTCCACTTCGATCATGATTCCGTTCCAATCCGCACACTCTTCCCGCAGCATAGCCAATGCGCACGATCCGTATCCTGATCCCCGCAGTTGTCCACAGACTGCAAAATAATCTAACAGCAGCATCTTCCTCTTATGGTCCGCAAGTAAGAAAGCATACGCGCAGAGAGTCTCTTCCCTCTGCCCTTTCCCCTTCTCATAAAATCCATACATATAATAATTCTTCTTCGACCACATCTCTTTAATGATAGAGAACGGCTTTACCTCATCCGGCGGAAAGTCTTCCTTCAGATGTTTTTCATAAATCTCCTCTGCCACGTTGATCGTCAACTCACCTGCATATAATCCTGCTCTGTCCATTGCTGTATCCTCTGCCTCCGTTATTCCCCATGCGGGCGTTCACAGCCCCCTCTTACCTGCTCTTCCTCAAATAGCTGCCGCACACTTTTACGCAGGACCGGATGCTCTGTATACGGTGCGATCTGCATGAGAGGTTCCAGCACAAAACGCCTGTTATGCATATCTATATGCGGCAGGATCAAATCCTTTGAATACAAGATATAATCCTCATAGAGCAGTATATCAAGATCCAGCGTCCTCGGTCCCCAGTGTACCTTGCGCTCTCTTCCATGAGCCTGTTCTATCTCATGCAGCTTCAAAAGCAGCATCTGCGGTGTATACAATGTATCTGCCTCTATAGCGCCGTTAAGGAAATCATCCTGTTCCACGCCTCCATAAGGCGGTGTTTCAATCCAGTCGGAGACCTGCAGCACCCTGCATTTATCATCGGCACGCAGCTCCTGCACCGCCTCCTCCAGATGTCTTCTCCTGTCTCCCATATTGGATCCGCAGGACAGATAAACCTTGTGCCATCCTCTTGTAATCCTCACCGACACGGATGCAAAAGGCAGCGGGATCGGCGCTTCCGGTTTGCGTACTTCCAATGTCACCCGTCTGACAAGAGGGAACGTAAGCAGCAACGCTTCCGCTGCTTTCTCGGCAACGGTCTCTATCAGCTTATACGTATGTTCCCTGACAAAACCATCCAGAAACCTGCACACTTCCCCATAATTCGTGGAAAGCGCCAGATCATCCAGAATACCCGCGGGCATCGTATCCGTCTCCAGAACAGCATTGACGTAAAAATTCTGCCCTTTCTCATTCTCCTCCTGATAAACCCCGTGATGGGCAAATATCTGTAAATTATCTATCCTGATCTGATCCATATTATCTGTCCTCATGCTTTATCCCAACCTCATCTCCATCCCGTCTGCCTGCTCGTTTCCTGCCGCCCTCGGCTCCATGACGCTGCTTCCCCTGCCCTTCGATCCGTATGAAAGTCACCTGCAGTTCCTGTCCTTAGCAGGCTGCCTCTCATATCCGTCCCGGATCGCCTCCGCCATCCTGATGGCACGCACATTCTCTTTCACATCATGTACCCGGACAAACATAGCCCGCTTCAAAACCGCAAACACACTGGTCACAAGCGTTCCTTCCACCCGCTCCTCCTTAGGGAGGTTCAATGCATTGCCGACCACGGACTTCCTGCTGGCGCCAAGCAGCAGCGGATACCCAAGGGAATGCAGCATTTCCATTCTGTCGATTATCTCCAGATTATGCTCATAGGTCTTTCCAAAGCCTACCCCCGGATCCAGGATGATCTTATCATCAGCGATCCCTGCCTGGTGTGCGATCTGCAGTGTCTCTTCCAGATCCCACAACACTTCTTCCATATAGTTTTGATAAATGGCTTCCTTGCGGTTATGCATTAAACAACATGCGATATTTTCATTTGCAATCACTTCTGCAAGCGCCGGATCGAATTTCAATCCCCAGATATCATTGATCAGGTCCACTCCTGCTTCGATACCGGCTTTTGCCACCGCAGCCTTGCATGTATCAAGGGAAATCGGTATGTTAAATCTGGACTTAACAGCTTCTATGACCGGAATTACGCGTTCTTCTTCCTCCTCTGCCGTGACCGGCGTATAACCCGGCCGGGTAGACTCACCGCCTACGTCCACTATATCCATACCATCTGTTATCATTTCCTCCACATGATACAACGCCTGATCCAGCTTCTGATATCTGCCTCCATCAGAAAAAGAATCCGGCGTCACATTCAAAATCCCCATTACATACGTATGCCCCTGTATGGCAAAATCCCTGCTTCCTATCCTCAAATCATCTCTCCTTTATCGTCATTATCGCCATTATAAATTACCATTCATCCTGCAACGTCAGTTAATTAAGCCAGTACGCAGCGTCTGCCATTTTATGTTTCGCTTTGCTGACCAATCAATAAGTCAGATCTCTTTATCTTAAGCGCACCATCTCATAAAAATACCGGCGCAGCTGCTCATCCTCCCGAAAACACCCTCTGGCCGCCGTCGTGACCGTCCGGCTGCCCGGCTTTGCCACACCCCGCATTGTCATACACATATGCTCCGCTTCCACCATCACCATCACTCCCTGCGGTTTCAAGTGCTCCATAACGGCCTCCGCGATCTGGATCGTCATCTGCTCCTGTATCTGCAGCCTTCTGGCATACACCTCCACTGTGCGGGCCAGCTTGCTCAGCCCCGCCACTCTGCCGTCAGGCAGATACGCAATGTGCACTTTGCCGTAAAAGGGCATCAGATGATGTTCGCAGGTGGAATAAAAGGTGATATCCTTCTCCAAGACGATCTCATTGCTCTGCACTGCAAAAGTTTTGGAAAGATGCTGCGACGGATCCTCATCCATCCCCCTGCAGATCTCCCCATACATCCGCGCAACCCGGTTGGGCGTGTCAATAAGCCCCTCTCTGGTCACATCCTCACCGATTCCTTCCAGCAAAAGCTTTACTGCCTGTTCAATTTTCTTCTGATCTACCATGAGAATCTCTCCTGATCGTGTCTCTATGTTCTACCACATTGATCAGTTCTCCCAGATATGAAAGAGAACCGAATGCGATGATAACGGCATCCTTATCCTGACCTGCCAGCAGATATGCGATCTCCACCGCTTCCTGTATACTGTCTGCCACCGTCACGCTGTCGTGAAACATGCTCGCTGCCTGTGCCAGTTCATAGGCGTGCAGCGCCCGTTCACCGGCCGGCGGTGTCACCGTAACGATATGTTCCGCCAATGTATAAGTATCCTGGATCACCTTATCATATTCTTTGTCTTTCAACATTCCCATTATATAGATGATCCTTCTGTTTGTAAAATAAAATCTGATACTATCGGCCAACTTTCTTGCCGCGTCCTCATTATGTGCCCCATCTGCAATGAAAAGGGGCTTCTTCCCGATCACGTCGAACCTGCCCCGCCAACGTGTCTCCAGAAGTCCCTGTCTAAGCTGCTCCTCCTTCACCGGAAAGCCCAGCCTGCCAAGCGTGATAATAATCTCCACCGCCGCTACGGCATTTTCTATCTGCACCTGCCCCGTCATCGTAATGGCCAGCTTCTTATATTGTTCGTAGGTAAAATACTGTTTCGCTACGCCGTACCGGATATTCTGAGCACGGCTTACATCCGCCATATGAAATTCAGCCTTACAGAGTAATGCCGCCTGCTGCAACACTTGCATAACCTCCGGCCGCTGCCGGACCGAAACGACATAACATCCGTTCTTTATAATGCCTGCCTTGACCGACGCTATCTGCTCCAACGTTTCTCCCAGAATTCCCATATGATCTCTGCTGATCGAGGCAAACGCCGCCACAAGAGTCGTCTCTATAACATTTGTAGCATCCGTAGCCCCGCCCAATCCCGTCTCCAGCACTACGATCTCACACTGTTTATCCAGAAAATAGAGAAAGGCGGTCGCCGTCTCCACTTCAAAAGCCGTGGGGTGGGGCCGTCCTTCTGCTGCCATCTCCTCCGCTGCCTCCCTGACCGGTTCTAAGTATCTACACAGATCTGCCTGCGTGATCATCCTGCCGCCAATCTGAAACCGCTCCCTGTAATCGGTCACAGTCGGTGAGATATATCTCCCTACCTTATATCCGGCTCTCTTAAGTACGGTCGATACATAGGCAACGATAGAACCCTTACCGTTGGTTCCCGCCACATGCACGAATTTCAGCTTGTCCTGCGGATCATGCAGGCGTGCACACAATTCACGCATGGACGCAAGTCCCATGACACTGCCATACTGTCCAAGCTCCTCCATATAAGCCATCGCTTCCCTGTAATTCATATAGGTACTCCCTCTCATCAAAGCCTGATTCCTTGTTGGACAGATCCTGCTGTCAGCCCCTGTCCGTTTGACCCACCATTTCCGATGCCATCAATCAAGTAAGCGGAATGCGTACGTATATAATGTTCTTCAAATGGCAATCCTTATACAGACAGTTCCATTGCATTCCTAAACACCCATATCCTACATTATGATACCACCATGAATAGAAGTGGGTGTTTAGTAAAATATGCACACAAAATCGGAGATTTTGGCGCATTCACGGAGTCCGCAGTGTAATGCGTACTCCTGATTGATAGGTTACTTCTACAGTAACCCATCCAATGAATCCACGCCCACCCAAGAAAGGAGCGATCTGGCTATGCGAAAATTTATTCACAATTATATTCACTGCGGCCTCCTCGGTTGGTTTCTGGAGATCACCTTCACCGCCTTCCAGGCCTTCCGACGGAGAGATTTCAAACTTCCCGGTGTGACCTCAATCTGGATGTTCCCTATCTACGGGCTGGCATCCCTGTTAACGCCGCTCTGTCGACTCATACGCCGTCAAAATTTCATCTTCCGCGGTCTGGTCTACACCGGCATCATCTTCA
This sequence comes from uncultured Lachnospiraceae bacterium, assembly GCA_947175055.1. GTDB lineage: Bacteria > Bacillota > Clostridia > Lachnospirales > Lachnospiraceae > UBA3282. Next base: position 21,263 of record CAMWLJ010000040.1, read on the forward strand.
GCGCTGAATTCATCACCGGTATCCTGCTGCGCAGACGGGAACTTTGTCCCTGGGACTATGAGCGATCCCGTTGGAATATTGCCAAGGTGATCCGTTTAGACTACGCCCCCTGCTGGTTCACCGTCGGCCTGCTGTTTGAACGGCTTCTATTGGAGAATGAAGATTGGCAGAGATAATCCCTTCATACAGCCGTACACCGCCTGTGCCCTGCGGTATACTTACAGATCATCGTCCTCGATATCGGACGCATTGATATTCAGCGTATTTAAAGTACGGCGCTTTCTCCTTGCCTCTTCCGCTGCTTTCAGGATATAGTTCTTGATCTCCCGAGCATTCCTGATATGTGTAAGAAATAACTGCGGATGCGTGTTATCCCCTGTATAACATGCCACCGTACCCAACCCGAAGATCCGTTCCCCCAAGCTTACCTGCAGTTCTACATCCTGAACTTTATATAAATAACAATCGTTTTCTTTTGTATTCAGAAGACCGTCGTTGATGGTGATCACCTCATCTGTCACCGTGTATTTTGTAAAAGTAAACGGAAGTCCAAAGAATACCCAACGTTTCCGCTCTACATATTCCTTCCGTTCCCCTGTATTACAATCATCATCCCTCACATCTGCCGTTACTTCCTGCCCCAGTGTCTCTGTCCTGTTCTCCATCCCTGCCTCCATTCTGAATCGTCATAATACTAGATCATATGCTCATTGTCCTATAAAAATCTGTTATGTTGTTTACCATACTTACTATATCACACCCCCTCCTGTTTGACAAATTTTTATCTCCACACCAAGGCGCCACAAACTCTAACTGAACTTGTTCAGTTTGTTGAACTAAATTGCGCATCAAAAAATTTATTCAATCTTCTTACCCGAAATGTGCCGCTTGAAACCAGCTCCTCTTTATGATATGATATACGAAATGTAGAGAATTCGGACTGACTACACACATTATAAGGAGGATAAAATCATGACTGCTAAAGAATGTATCTTGGGACGCAGAAGTATCCGTAAGTTTAAATCTGATCCGGTTTCCCATGATCTGCTTTCACAGATCGTAGAGACCGCATCTTATGCTCCCAGTTGGAAGCATACACAGATCACCCGTTATATCGCGATCGAGGGAGAATTGAAAGAACGAATCGCCAAAGAAGGGACTTCCCTCTATCCCGGCAACGCTCCGATCATTTCTGCTGCACCGTTCTTAATTGCCGTTACAGTCATTAAGAACCGCAGCGGTTTTGAACGTGACGGTTCCTTCAGCACTCCACGCGGTGATGGTTGGCAGATGTATGATGCCGGCGTTGCTTCACAGACTCTTTGTCTTGCTGCATATGAGCAGGGACTTGGCAGTGTTATCCTCGGCCTGTTTGATCAGGCTTCTATCGAGGCCATGTTACAGTTACCCGAAGACAGAGAGTTGGTAGCTCTCATCCCTGTCGGCTATCCGGACGAAGCACCCGCTGCTCCCAGAAGGAAACCTGTAGAAGACTTGTTGTCTTATCAATCTTGAACCCATATTAAATAGAAGAGAGCATTCTCTTCTATTTTTTTGAGGACCCTATGGCAAACGATAATTATAGTAAACGACATAACAAATTTCTGCTTCCGGTTCCTGCCAAAGCCATATACGGGAGCTTTTGCAGGAACGAAAACGAAATTTTTAATGTTGTTAACTATAAGTATACCGTTTGTTATAAATCACTAAGAAAGAGGTATGATAATCTATGAGACATCTAATGAATCCATTGGATTTTACCGTGGAAGAGCTTGACACGCTTTTCGATCTGGCAGTTGACATTGAAACATATCCTGCCAAATATGCCCACGCATGCGAAGGCCGGAAGCTGGCCACATGCTTCTATGAACCCAGCACCCGGACAAGACTCAGCTTCGAGGCTGCCATGTTAAATCTGGGCGGGCAGGTATTAGGATTTTCAGATGCCGGTTCTTCCTCGGCGTCCAAAGGAGAGAGCGTATCTGATACGATTCGGATCATTTCCTGCTACGCGGATATCTGTGCCATGCGGCATCCCAAGGAGGGCGCCCCTATGGTCGCTGCTGAACGTTCCGGCATCCCGGTCATCAATGCCGGGGACGGTGGACACCAGCATCCGACTCAGACATTGACCGACCTTCTAACGATCCGTGCCTTAAAGGGAAGGCTGGGCAGCTTTACCATCGGTCTCTGCGGCGACCTGAAATTCGGAAGAACGGTGCACTCTCTGATCAATGCCCTGATCCGTTATCCCGACATTCACTTTATCTTTATCTCTCCTCCGGAGCTGAAGGTGCCGGATTATATCACGGATATGTTACATGACAAAGGAATCACATATGAGGAAGTGATCCGCCTGGAAGACAGCATTTCTCAACTGGATCTGTTATATATGACCAGAGTTCAGCGGGAACGCTTTTTCAATGAAGAAGACTATGTCCGCCTGAAAGATTTCTATATCCTGAACAAAGAGAAAATGAAGCTGGCCAAAAAGGACATGCTGGTGCTGCATCCGCTGCCAAGGGTCAACGAAATCTCCGTAGAAGTGGACGACGATCCGCGTGCCGTCTATTTCAAACAGGCAAAATACGGCGTTTATGTCAGAATGGCTCTGATCCTCACTTTATTACAATCTGCCGGACAGCCCTGCAATTTATGCCAATGACATGATGCCAAGGGCCAAAATTGATACTCCGCTGTCAACTTGCCTGCAAATGGATTTAAGATCTTGCCCTAACATTGAATATCAACTGTTACAAAGCAACTACTTATGACCAGGAAAGGAACTTCAAAATGTTAAATGTAGGAAAAATCGAGGAAGGCTTCGTATTGGATCATATCAAAGCCGGAAAAAGCCTCTCTATCTATCATCATCTGCAACTGGATAAATTAGATTGTACCGTAGCGATCATCAAGAATGCCCGCAGTAATAAGATGTGTAAAAAGGATATCCTAAAAGTAGAATGCGATATCAACACTCTGAATCTGGACGTTCTGGCCTTCATAGACCACAATATAACCGTCAATGTGATCAAGGACGGCAAGATCGTAGACAAGAAAGAACTTGTTCTTCCACAAGAAATCCGAAACGTGATCAAGTGCCGGAATCCACGCTGCATTACCTCCATAGAGCAGGAACTCCCCCACATTTTCGTGCTCGCCGATGAAGAGAAGGAGATCTACCGCTGTAAATACTGTGAAGAGAAGGCCAGCAAATCAGCTTCTGCGTGGTAATAAACAACAAGGACATATTTTTAGCACCATGAAGATATTCTTTTCATGGTGCTACTATTTACTCTGTCTTTTGACTATTCAAAACAATTGCCTCAAATTCCGCCCTTGCCAATGCAAGACACTCCATCAGCTTCGGTGAGAATAATCCACATTTACCGTTAATGATCATATCATAAGCCACATCCAACGGGAATGCTGCTTTATATACTCTTTTATGTACCAAGGCATCATATACATCAGCTACAGATACGATCTGAGCTGCTATCGGGATTTCTTCTCCCTTCAACTGATCAGGATATCCTCTACCGTCATATCTCTCATGATGGTGTCTGCAGATCTCATAGCTTACCCTGCGATATTCTCCCTGCTGAATGTCACCCAGCATATCGATCACATCGCATCCTCTCGTCGTATGAGACTTCATCACATCAAATTCTTCATTGGAAAGCTTACCCGGCTTCAGGAGAATGCCGTCAGGTATCACGATCTTACCTACATCATGCAAAGCTGCGGCAGAAGTAATGATATTGATCATATTGTCGTCAAGTCCATACTCCGGATAAGTCTTAGCCACGTGCTTAGCCAATATATTCGTAAAAGTTTTTACGCGCTTAACATGATCTCCGGATTCCAGATTACGGAACTCTACCACATTACTCATCACATCTATGATGTGATCATTCATATGGCGCAGTTCTTCTGCCTGTTTACGCAGAACCTTCGTCTGTATCTCCACCATCTCTTCCAAATGACGTTTATTATAGTACAGCTCGATCACGTTCCTGGTACGCTGCTTTACAATATAGGCATCAAAAGGTTTCTTAATGATATCGCTTGCACCTAATCGATAGGCATCTCTCTCGATCTGCGTCGTTGCCTCACCAGTGATCAGAAGTACAGGAATATTGTCGATCCAATTACGCTTCTTCATCTCCTCCAGTACTTCAACACCATTCATTACGGGCATAACAACATCCAGAAGAACCACCGAGATTTCCTCAGGCTTGGCAGCAATGATATCCATAGCCTCTTTACCATTTGCTGCCTGTATCGTTTCATAATCATGGAACATCTCGCAAAGAATCTCTCTGTTAATATCTACGTCGTCAACAATCAGTATGGTCGATTTATTCATGATAACCTCCATGGTTCCGTCCTGCGGAATCTCAAATCCATTCATTCCGATCTGCTGCTTTCTATCTTGCAGACAAAATCCATTTCGCTGCCTTTCCGGCCATTACTTTATAACTTTATATTCCTCGGCAAAAATCTCTTAGACCTGAGCCACATCCTTCATAGAAAAGCTCATTCTGCCCATTTTATCCTTACCAAGACAGACAACTGTCACTTTATCTCCCAGAGTCAGTACATCTTCCACGTGATTGATCCTCTCTCTGGCAATCTTAGAAATATGAACCATTCCCTCTTTACCAGGCGCAAATTCAACGAACGCACCGAACTCTTTGATGCTAACTACAGTTCCTTTAAAGATCTGTCCCTCTTCAAAATCTGTCACGATCGTCTTGATCATCTCCACGGCCTTGTCCATCATGCTCTTATCTGTACCACATACGGATACTTGGCCATCATCCGTGATATCAATCTTAACGCCTGTGCGGGCAATGATCTCATTGATCGTCTTACCACGCTGTCCTACTACATCACCAATCTTCTCAGGATCGATCTGTACGGAAATGATCTTAGGCGCATAAGGTCCAACTTCCTTACGAGGTGCTGCGATAGCCGGCATCATACAATTAGCCATAATAAATTCTCTTGCCTCACGGCATCTGGCAATAGCACCTTCCACGATTGGTTTTGTCAATCCATGAATCTTGATGTCCATCTGGATCGCCGTGATACCATCATGTGTACCCGTCACTTTAAAGTCCATATCGCCGAAAAAGTCTTCCAGTCCCTGAATGTCTGTCAGCAATACGAAATCATCATCCGTATCTCCTGTTACAAGACCACAAGAAATACCCGCCACCATCTTCTTGATCGGCACACCTGCCGCCATCAAGGACATACAGGACGCACAAGTGGAAGCCATAGAAGTAGAGCCATTGGACTCAAATGTCTCAGATACCGTGCGGATCGCATACGGAAACTCATCCTCGGAAGGCAGTACCGGAATCAACGCTCTCTCCGCCAAAGCACCATGTCCGATCTCTCTTCTGCCCGGTCCACGGCTGACCTTCGTCTCACCTACCGAATAAGACGGGAAATTGTAATGATGCATATATCTTTTACTTGTTATATTCTCATCCAGACCGTCCACTCTCTGTACTTCCGACAGCGGCGCCAATGTACATACATTGCAGATCTGCGTCTGTCCACGAGTAAACATGGCAGAACCATGCACTCTCGGAATAATGTCAACTTCTGCTGCAAGAGGCCTGATCTGATCCAATGCACGGCCATCCGGACGCTTGTGATCCTTCAGGATCATCTTACGCACTGTCTTCTTCTGATACTGATATACTGCCTCACCCAGCACTGCAAGATACGCTTCGTTCTCTGCGAACGCCTCTTCCAGCTTGGCCGTAATATTTCTGATATTCTCCTCACGCACCTGCTTCTCGTCTGTAAAGACTGCCGTCTCCATCTCCTCAGGTGTTATGACCTTCTTCATATCCTCAAACATCTGCTCCGGAATCGCACAACTCTCATAAGTATGCTTCGGCTTCCCTACTTCTGCAACGATCTTATTAATGAACTCGATGAGTGTCTGGTTCACCTCATGAGCCTTATAGATTGCCTCTAACACTCTGTTCTCCGGCACTTCATTGGCCCCGGCCTCGATCATCATCACCTTCTGTGACGTGGAAGCTACCGTCATCTTCAGATCGCCTTTATCCCACTGTTCCTGCGAAGGATTCACGATCAATTCTCCGTCCACCATCCCCATCTGCGTCATGGCACAGGGACCATCAAACGGTATGTCCGAGATGCATGTCGCGATAGCGGTACCGATCATCGCTACCAGCTCCGGACGACAAGCCGGATCCACACTCATGACCATATTGTTCAGGGTAACATCATTGCGATAATCCTTCGGGAACAAAGGGCGCATTGGCCTGTCGATCACACGACTGGTAAGCACTGCATTCTCGGATGCCTTGCCCTCTCTCTTATTAAAACCACCCGGAATCTTACCTACAGAATACAGCTTCTCCTCATATTCAACACTGCAGGGAAAGAAATCGATTCCCTCTCTCGGTTTCTCGGATGCCGTCGCAGTCGATAATACCGTTGTCTCCCCATACTGCATAAAAGCACAGCCATTAGCCTGCTTACCCACTCTACCGATATCCACACGAAGGGTGCGACCGGCAAGTTCCATTGTGTAACTCTTGTACATGATCTTCTCTCCTTTTCTCCTGTTTTCAAAGAGTATAAAAACTCTGTCCTCTGAAAACAAACTAACCACCATGATCCTGCTATACAGAATCTTAAATCATTGCGGAGCATACCCGTTCTCAGGCATTCTCCAGTATGAGAAATAACAGTTATCGAACTCCCCGTTGGCATCGGCCCCGGAACTATATCTCACACTATATGACAGGTAGAAGATGCCGAAACTACAAATATCTGCACAAAAAACTATCTTTCCAAACATCCATATCCTGCATCATCTATCATCATACCACCACAAATCGAAGTGAATGTTTAGAAATATATGCAGTTACTTCTATGATCAACCCCATCATGCGCTCTTTATACATATATTTGTGGTCTCGGATGCCTCTTCTACCTATACATTTGCATTGTCATTTGTTTCACCCGAAAGTCTCTATAAAAAATAAATTTGCTTCGCATAAATAGCAAAACAAGCATATCTTATTTGCGAGATTCGTCCTGTAAACTCGAATCAAAGACCCCGCTGCAAGCAGCCACTTGGCTCGTTGCTCGCGGGAATAAACGGAGCAATTTCCTATAGAATAAAGTCGAAAAGGCGAACAAGACTGGATATGATCCAGCCTTACATCCGCCTTCTCCGTCTTATTTTCTCAATCCAAGTCTCTCGATCAGGGAACGATATCTCTCAATATCCTTATCCTTCAGGTAAGCCAACAATCCACGTCTCTGACCAACCATCTTCAGCAGACCACGCCTGGAATGATGATCTTTCGGATTCGCCTTAAGATGCTCCGTCAGTTCCTGAATTCTTGCTGTAAGAACTGCTACCTGTACTTCCGGTGAACCCGTATCGCCAGGTGTTCTCGCATACTCATTGATAATCGCTGTTTTCTTTTCTTTAGAAATCATATTTTCTCCTTTCCTACAGGGATCATTCCGAAATCCCTTTAACCGCCAGACACTAAGATTGGGTTGGAGTCTCCCGTCTCTGAGTATCAGCTGAATCTTATGTGCAAAGGATTTCCGCACTTCACACATCGATTATTCTACCATACATAATATGGCTTGTAAAGCATTTTGTATGAAGGAAAACCGATGCTGTGCAGCCGGCACCGCTTTGCGGCTCATCTTTTATTTCAACTTAGTCCTGCAGGATCCTGACTGCCTTGACCGGACTTCTGTATGTCACATTAGAAATACGGATGCCTGTCTTTGGATTGCTGGCATGTATCACCTGTCCCCCACCAATATAGATAGCCACATGATTGATGGATCTGCCATTGCCATAGAAGATCAAATCTCCCGGCTGTGCCTCCGATACTTTGATCGTCGTACCATAGCCCGCCTGGGCCACCGACGAATGTGGCAGGCTCACACCATATTTCTTAAAGATGCTTAACACATATCCGGAACAATCCGCTCCCTTTGTCAGGCTCGTTCCGCCCCACACATAAGGATTGCCCAAGAATTCTTTCGCATATTGACACAGATCCACCCGCACATCGGATACACCTTGTCCATAGAGCAGTTCCGTCATCGTGATCGCTGTTGCCAGTTCCGAACTGACTTCCACATACTCCGCCGAGACAAATACTTCCTCGTCATCCAGATAGACTCTGACCCAATCGCCTTCTACATCGGCCACTTCCAGTTCTTCTCCGTTCGGCACAAGCGTGATCACCTCAGAATCCGTATTGGCCTGTGCCCTGACTTTCAGACTGTCCGTCGTAACATGTGCCATGGTCACTGCCAATTCCTCCGCCCTGCGCTTAGCCGGTATCCCTGTCAAAAGATACTCCAGGCTCACATAACCATCCACCTTACCGGATCTGATATGCGCCCACTTATCATCACTGTCCAGCACTTCGCAGGCTGCATCCTTTGGAAGCTTGCCCACCAATTTACTGTCTTCAGCGGCCGCCGCGCGAATGTTCAGATTATTATCCACATTGGCAATTCCCAGATTCGTGTACCCCCAGTTAGCATTTTTAGCTTTCTCATATGCTCTGGCATACTCTCTTTCTGTCTTGCTCGCCTCCAAGATCATTCCGGAACCGACACCGTCACCAAGAATCGCTTTCAGCGGACTGGCCTTCTCTGCAACTTCCTGCTTCTCGTCCACAGAATCACCATTCTGTTCCTCATCTTCCTTGATATCACGGCTTCCTATTCCTGCTGTCCCCTCCCCAGTGCTGTTCTCTATCCCGGCTTCTCCACCTCCGGTACTGTCCTCTTCTCCTGTCACATCCACATCTTCCGCTACTTCGGCCTTCTCTTCTTCCTCTGCCCTATCTTCTGACTTGTCCTCGTCTTCTCCAGTCTCTACAGTGATCGTTCCTATAGACAAAAGATCGGGAAGATTCGACGCTCTCGTCTGCAAAGGTGCGAGCAGCAACAAGCAGCCTGCCAACAAACACATGATCTCTCTTCTTTTCATAACCTATGTTCATCCTCTCGGTTTTAATCTGTCACACACCGGTCAGCATTTGCTTTGGCCACCGGTCAATCGTGTCCATTACACTGTTACATCTATTACATCTGTTACATTTGCCGTTCACAATTTGTAATATTTCTGTAACATTTCCGAAAGTTATTATAACAGCAGAATCACAATATGTCAAACATCTATTTTAAACTTCTGCACTGCACAGCAACAAATGCTTTTCTATGAAATCAAAAATCCCGCTGCAAGCAGCCACTCGGCTCGTTGCTCGCAGGAATAAAAAATCGTCGCCCGGCAGCGACGATTCAGAGAATGCTCCGCATTCTCCTTG
>CAMWLJ010000041.1 GCA_947175055.1 uncultured Lachnospiraceae bacterium
TCCGACGGTTCCTCCGTGTCTGTCGGGTTCTCCGTATCCGACGGGTTCTCCGTCTCTGTCGGGTTCTCTGTATCCGACGGCCCCTCCGTATCTGCCGGATTTTCCGTGTCTGTCGGTTTCTCCGTATCCGATGGGTTCCCAGTATCGGACGGGTTCTCTGCATCTACCGGGCTCCCCGTATTGGACGGATCCTCTGCAGCCGCTGGGCTTCCCATATCCGACAGTTCCTCTGCCACCAGCGGATTTTCGATAGTAAGCGGGTGCTCCGCCGCCAATACCGGCACTGCGAAAGATTGCAAGATCATCCCTATTGTTATTAGCGCGATCAAAAATTTATTCTTCCATGCTTTATTCTTCAATGCCGCATATCCCCCTCATTCAATGATCAAATCATTACTTTCCTTGTATGTATGCTGTTACTTCTCTGTTCCTGTCAGGAATCAAACTGCATTTCTATAAAGACAAATACTGTGTTTTGCTATACGACTGTGCTTTGACTGCCGGCACGGTTCAGCTGCATTTTGTATAAAATATACCGTACGTTCTCCAGTACCGTGATTCCGTTGTCCTCGAATCCCAATTTCCGGCATAATGCGGCAGATTTCTCATTATGTTCCATGACAAGTGCCTGTATCTGTTTAAACCCGATATCCTTCCACGCATAATTCAGGATCGCACTGCACACCTCATAGGCATAGCCCTGCTGCTGCCACGGCACACCGATCACAAATCCCAGTTCCGGCACATCAAACTCCTCCCGCCAGCTGATGCCGGCCCGCCCGATGACTTTCCCATCCTGTCTGTTCAGAATACTCCATATGCCATAACCGTAGAAACCGTACATCCTTCTGCGGTAATCCTTTATGTAGGCTATCTCCTCGTCCCGGTCCTTATACAGATCTTCCATATACTCTGTGATCGCCGGCTCTTTATAGATCTCATACAGACTGTCCACATCCTCCACGATCGTTTCCCGCACAATGCAGCGCTCCGTCTTGAAGATTTCCCACGGAATCCCGGCCAGTCGGCGGTATGCCATGTCGACTACCTCATGATCCACCTCTTCCAAACGCTCTATTATATACTCTGCACCGTCAAAAGTATCTTCTTGATTCCATTGGTGCCTGTAAGGCAGGACATACTTCCCATGCTGCCGCCAGATCCTGTATTGTACCGAAGAATCCGTGATATACAAGGTGTCCGGCTCCTCCTGCTCCATGGCACAGATGCTCCCGTGTTTCCGTAACAGGCATTCCTCTCTGCACGCCGCCCCACATTGCTCCATATGCACTTTATCTTCCAGGCAGATGGCATATGCCACCTCTATCCCATGTTGTTTTAAGTCATGGATCAAACTGCACAACGATAACTGTAATCGATTCCCCGTCCCGTCCCTCAATGCAAAAACCACTTTCCTCAGCATAACCCACCCCACTCATCTTACGCGAGAGTTCAGCGTCCCCCGTCACATCCGTCTAACCATTTATGATCACATCGCAATGGCTCATCTACGTCATATTCTTTACAGTCAACTTCCATTCTGCGGCGCACCATAGGTCAGCGGGGCGCATAAGAATCATGCTCTTTGCATAATGTTATAACTCACACTAGTACTCTGACTCGTCAGATCTCTAATGTTGTTAACTATAAGTTTTTTGATTTGTATTTTCTTATATATAATAATATAATAGATAGGAAAAATATACAAACGAAATCAAATATTTTGAGAAAGGACTTAGAAATATGGCACAAAATCCGATTGTAACTTTCACGATGGAAAACGGCGACGTTATCAAGGCCGAGCTTTATCCGGAGATCGCTCCGGCTTCCGTCAACAACTTTATCAGCCTGATCCAGAAGAATTTCTATGACGGCCTGATCTTCCACAGAGTCATCAAAGGCTTTATGATCCAAGGCGGTGATCCGGAAGGTACCGGCATGGGTGGACCTGGCTATTCTATCCGCGGAGAATTCGCTCAGAACGGATTTCCCAACGACTTAAAGCACACACCCGGTGTTCTCTCCATGGCTAGAAGCATGCATCCCGACTCTGCAGGCAGCCAGTTCTTCCTCATGCACAAGACAAGTCCGCACTTAGACGGCGCTTACGCGGCATTTGGCAAAGTGACAGAAGGTATGGATGTGGTGGACAAGATCGCTGAGACAGCCACCGATTATGCAGACAGACCGTTGGAAGACCAGGTGATGAAGACAGTCACCGTCGATACTTTCGGCGTAGAATATCCCGAGCCGGAAAAACTCCGGTAAATACACGCAGCAGCCAAGACTGTCCACACGGTTTGGCTGCTGTTATGCTATAGCTTCCACTCTGTCCTCTCCACACTCTCATCTCCTCCTTACCTCCATACCGAAGCGCTTTGCGCTGAGGCCGCGAGTAGAATTTAGGAGTTTTCCAAAGGAATACTCCGATTTTGCTCTGCGTACAGACGATTGGAGCGCCAATGTCGGTCCTCATTGACAAATTGCCAACATTAGTTGGTTGCCGCTTATGGCAAAAACAGATATGCTCCTATCATGCAGCCGTTGATCCGGCATCCGATCTGTTTGCCGCGAAATATAAGGATAACAGATGCAATTAAATGTGGAAAGGATTTATAAGGAGGATTCTATCATGAAATTTAACGAAAAACTTTTGACCATGAGAAAAAAACAGGGGTTATCTCAAGAAGAACTTGGGTTGGAGCTGCAGGTCTCACGGCAGACCATTTCCAAGTGGGAAGCCGGCCAGTCATATCCGGATTTTCAGAAACTTGTCCTGCTGAGTGATTATTTCGGTATGTCTTTGGATGAGTTGGTAAAAGACATTGATGTGCAGGATGTAAGAGACAGAAATCTGACAGACGAGAAAGTCGCTTCTATTTTTTCTGATATACAGATCTTAAAAGATACGGTGGCGAAATGGTGGAAGATTGCCTGTTATGCAGCCTTGATCCTACTGGCGGCCATGGCGGCGGGGTTTATCGTAAAGCAGATCTTTCCTGATATCGAATGGCTCCTGCGGACATATTGACTGCGGATAAAGCAAGCGTAAGACCAGATGCTGACCGCTTGCCGATCCGCTCCGTGCCGGCAGAACGAGTCATCCCCCTGCCGGCACATATCGGTCATAGATCTCCACATGGTCATAGATACACCGCCAACTGCTGGTCGAACCTGCAGTCACACAAATATAAGGGGTTCCGCCCGCAGAAGTGCCATAACTGACCGCACAGTTCCTGGACTGCACTACATAGCCGGTCTTGCCGCACAACATTTCGCCGCCCGTATCCTTATCCTCGATCTTACGAAGGAACCAGTTGGAAATAGTAATGCCATCCGGGTGATCGACAGTGGGTACGGTAGTATAAGTACGCGCAGACAGGACTTCTCTGCACAGCTCATTCTGCATTGCCGCCTTCATGATCACTGCCATATCATATACGGTACAGTAATGCTCCTCATCATAAAGCCCGATGCAGTTGGTAAAATGCGCACTTTCCCCTATCCCAAGTTCCTCCAGTCTCGCATTCATCATCTCCACGAATGCCTCCTGAGACCCGGCTATATAAGTCGCAAGTCCCAGCGCAGCATCCCCGCCGGACGGCAAGATCGTGCCATAGAACAGATCCCGTACCGTCACCTTTTCCCCATCCATAAATCCTACGGAGCTGCAGTCATTTACATAAGCATAATCCGTGATCTCCAGCGTCATGGTAAAAGTATCATCCAGATCATCTTCTGTGATCTGTTCCGCCGCCACCAACACGGTCAGCACCTTCGTCATCGACGCCGGGCAGATTCTCTCATCCGCTCCCTTCGAGGCAATGATCGTATCCGTGCTCTCATCGACCAGGATCGCATTCGTACTTATTACTTCTTCACTGTAAATACCTACGGTATCCGCTGTGGATGCAAAATGATAAACAGGCTTTTTGGCATCAGCAGATCCATCGCCCGCGTTGTCCGCTCCATCTGTTGATGCGCCCCGCACGCCGTCTACTAACGGCACCCCGTCACCGTCTGCCTGCTCTACATCCTTCACCGTCTGCAATTGCTGCTGCCAGTCATCTTCCTTCTGTCTGCCGCTGCCAAATCTGACCGCTGCAATAGTACCCATTATGATAACAACTGCAAAAACACCCAGATACAGCGTCCGTTTCACCATGCGCTGCCGCATCATACGCCGCTGCCGTTCCTGCCGCATGCGCTGTCTCCGCTCGTATCGGGCAAGATATTCACTTTCGTCTTCTTCCTCTATCTCTTCAAAATAAGAGTCCATATATGATCTATCTCCAAAACCTGTTGATACGATCCAGACTGTTCTTCCTGAATCTATATGACCTTTATACACTTCCTGCGACAAAAAAAGAGCTGGCACGGCTATAGCATATGCTCGCTCTCTTTTGTGGTTAATTATATGCAACTTTCAAATGGAAGTCAATCAGAAATGTCATCCCGCGCCATATCCAACGTAACAGTTCAGCCTTCGGCTTCACTGTCACGCGTGGTTACTATGTAACCACAATGCACACAAAATCGCATACAGAGCGATTTTATTCGCGGAATAGTGCAAGCTTGAACTGTTACTATGCAACTTCTCTATCCCTTTACAGAACCTATCATAACACCTTTTATAAAATACTTCTGAATAAAAGGATATACTAACAAGATCGGAACTGTTGCCACCATGACTGTTGCTGCTTTTACAGTTTCACTGGATATAGCTTCTTCCGCTCTTACAGAAATACCGCTTGACGACATTGCAGACTGCGCATTTGAAAGTATTTCCCGCAATACTGCCTGCAAAGACCAATGGTCCTTGGAAATAATATACATGATCGTTGAAAAATAATCGTTCCAGAATCCCACCGCAGAAAATAATGCAATTGTCGCAAGTACCGCCTTGGATAATGGCAAAATGATCAGAAAGAAGATTTTCAAGTCATTCGCTCCATCAATCCTTGCCGATTCCTCTAAGCTGTCCGGAATACCGGAAAAGGCATTTTTCATGATAAAGATATTCCAAGCTGAAAGAAGCCCTGGCAGTATCAGTGCACCATAGGTATCAATTAGCTTCAATTCTTTTACCAATAAGTAGTTTGGAATCATGCCACCGCCAAAAAGCATGGTAAAAAAGATCAAACTAACGAATATATTCCTTCCGGGCATATCTTTTTTGCTTAGTGGATAGGCTAACATTGCAGAAAGTAAAACCCCCATGATCGTGCCAATAATCGTAACTATGAGCGATACTTTAAAGCCGCTCCACACTGATTGATTACGTAAAACCGACCAATATGATTTCAAATTAAACCCTCTTGGCAATAGAAACATACCTCCAGTTGCCGCTTCAACAGGATCTGAGAAAGAATACATGAATTCATGCCAAAAGGGGTATAACATAATGATCGCCACTAAAACCAAAACGAGTATGATCAAATAATCATAAAAATTATGTTTTCTTTTCATGTGCACTCTCCTTACCACAATCCGTCTTCTTCCATCATATGAGCAATCTTATTTGTTATTATGATCAGTCCCATGGATATTACCGATTTAAAAAGGCCTGCCGCGGTCGATAATGAGTAATTACTGCTCATTATACCATTTCGATATACATACGTATCAATAATATCTGCAACATCGTATACTAATGGATTGTAAAGTAATAGAATCTGTTCAAATCCCGCATTTAGAATTCCGCCCATATTTAATATGAGCATTACAACAATTGTAGATTTCAATGCCGGCAACGTAATATACCACATCTGTTTTAACCGATTGGCACCATCTACCATAGCCGCTTCATATACGGTTGAATCAATTGCAGAAATAGCAGCGATATATACAATGCTTCCCCAACCGACCCCTTTATAGATATCGGTAATTACAAGAATCCCCCTAAAATACTGCTTGCTGACCAAAAAGTCAATTCCTCTTCCGTTGTTGAACACTTTCACGATCTCATTGATCAATCCACTGTCCGGATGCAGAAACATTGAGATCAAACCGGCTAAAATTACCCATGAAATAAAATGTGGGAGATAAACTATGGTTTGAGTCACCTTTTTAAACCTTGCATTTTTCACTTCATTCAGCAATAACGCAAGTATGATAGGCGCCGGAAATCCAAATATTAATTTGCAGAGAGAAATAACAACTGTATTTTTAAATACTGTCGGGAAAGAAAATCCCTGAAACAGCTTATAAAACTGCGCTAACCCGACCCATTCACTCCCCCAGATCCCCTTATTGATTCTGAAATCCTGAAATGCAATGACCACACCATACATAGGGACATAACGAAAAATAATAAAGTACAGCATACCCGGGAAGGCCAACAAGTATAAATACCGGTATTTCCATAACCGTGTACCAATGTGCTTTTGTTTGGCTTCTGCAATAGTCGCTTTCGATGTTCCTTTATGATACATTACTTCTCCTTTCACAGATATCATGGAAAATGTAGGCTTCAGCCAACATTCTCCATGATCTGCCATCTAATTCAGGCTATTTTTGAAACCATTCCTGATATAACTGGCAAAATTCCTGATAGCCTTCATCCTGTTTCTGATACATCAGACCAGCCTCTTCTTCTACCTCATGACCGCCATGTGAGTAGAACAATTCTACGTACTCATCAAAATCATCAATCGGCCGTTCTCCCATGATGATCCCATAGAAGTATTGATCTCTCAATGCATTTAATTCTCCACTATACTCTTGCCATAATTCACCATTACTATTTAGAATAACACGATAATCCTGAAGAGGAAGAGAAGTCTCTGCTGCTCGTTCAAAAAGCTCATTTACCTCTTGGCTATTCTGAATATTGAACAGATCCTTTCTGTTAACAAACCCTGTAAAGGTGCTCAGCCCCATTTCATTCCGAGTCGTCTCATCTACAATGAAATTAACTGCGCCTTCGTCTGTCAGTTCAAAGGTCTCTCCTTCCACACCCCACTTGTTCAAAATGAACATTTCACCTGATGCAATTCCATCCATAATCTCCATTACCCGCTGCGGATTCTTACATTTATCAGTGATGGCGTAGCTGCACCAACCATATCCATTTTCTCTTTCATCCGACGAAAAACCAGTCGGTCCCTGAATAGGCTCGATCACTTCATATTTTCCATTAGGATTGTTTTGGTAAAAGCTCTGCAAATATTGCTGGGATGGATTTAAAGAAGACAAAAATCGATAAAATGAGCCAACCTTACCTTCCGCAAAAAGTGTTTCTCCTTCT
The DNA here is from genome assembly GCA_947175055.1 of uncultured Lachnospiraceae bacterium. Classification (GTDB taxonomy): domain Bacteria; phylum Bacillota; class Clostridia; order Lachnospirales; family Lachnospiraceae; genus UBA3282. The sequence continues at coordinate 7,250 of CAMWLJ010000041.1, forward strand.
GAAGCGGAGAATATAGAAGGTTCAAACACTCCCTGACGGTACAGATCAGCCATCAAAGCCAAGGCTTCTTTTACCTGCGGCTGCGTGGAACCATGCACGACAGAACCATCGTCACCTACTACAAAATGCTGAATGTCTGCTTTATAGGCATAAAGGAAAGGCGCAAAATATTTCCAATCTCCGCTGTCTCCGCCAAATCCATAAGTATCCGCAACTCCATTCTGATCCGGATCATCATTAACGCATGCCAGCAAATATTCCACATATTCATCCATAGTCTTCGGCTCTTGCATACCCAAATTATCCAGCCAGTCTTTCCTTATAAAAGTCCCCATACAGCTTACTTCTGCTACGTCACCGGGAATACTGTAAATGCTCCCATTTGTATAAGTAGGATACATCGCCCATTCATCATAATAATCCAGAATATTACTATCTTCAATATTCTGCAATAGCGGAACTAAGTCCACCAATAGTCCGGAATCTACCCACTCTTTATACTCGTCTGTCATGCCGCTCCACCAAATAACATCCGGCCTCTGCGCTTCATCACTCATTAAAAGATTTACTTTTGTGTTCAAATCCTCCCAGCCAGGAAGAAAGATCAGTTCCACTTCACAATTAAATATCTCTTCAATCTGTGCTTCGCTCCAGGTATTTTCTGCCTTAGGTCCATTCATGATCGCAATTGAAAAAGATATCTTCTCATCATCCTGACTCAGATCGCTGTCCGACGTATTTCCCTCATTTTCCGATTCCGAATCAGCTGCCTCATTCGGACTGCTCTCTTCTGTCGGCTGGTTTCCACATGCTGTCATACCGACAAGCATTCCTGCACATAAAGTCATCGCCACTAATTTATGAAATAATTTTGATCTCATATCGGGTCCTCCCTATAATCGAATTTGCAATGGTTAAATCATCTGTTATACATACAAAATCTAATCTTTCCTTACCACATCCTTTCCTCATTTGCATAGCTTCGCCAAACGGACAACAAAACATTCATATTATATGTGCGCATCATATAACCCTTCGTCTCCCGTCAAGTTAATTGATATATCCAGCGACGCATCACTTGTGCTTATAAACTCATTCTACAATAACATTTTCATTTCTTCCAATACATATATTGATATACTTTTTATAACCTTATGGCTATATAAATCAGTTAGCAATCGATGTCAATTCGAGATATTTCTATGGTTTTGGCTTAGAATATCACCATGCATACTCGTGCTCATATTTGTCCCTTATGACCAAACGCCTTTCGTCCGAATGAAGATCCGATTCAACCTCAAAACTCCTATCCTGCAAAAAGTATTCAATCGCATAGGAAGCTGAATCTTCCGCAAAATCATTTACTCCAAACACCCGAAAAGTAAATCCCTCTCTATTTAAACGATTAAACAGAATACGAATTGCCATATTACATGAGGCAGCAACGATCCGTTCCCAATGATCAGCTTCAGACACATGATTTATACTGGAATGTAAAGTCGTCAAAAAGCACAATCTCTTTAAAGAATTCTCCTTAAATAACGGCAGATATGTATTGATCGTGCACAATAATCCTAGTCCATATAATTGATAATCATGCAATAAACCGCTATAGTCATTTTTACTACATTCATCCGGATCAATGCAGAATATCAATATATCAGTCTCTTCCGCTCCTGAAATTATGTTATATCCCTCTTTTTTCAGCATGGTTTCCACACGCTTCATGTACCGGTTTTTCTTACCCGCTAAAATTATATTCCTCTTCAACCTTCCCTCCATTCCGAAGCGTCACAAATCCTATGAAAGACTACTTCCTTTTAACCTTTTCTTCATACATGATATTATGGCTTTAAAATGGCCAAACCATGTTATTGTTGTCGAGCATTTTAAGAACATCTTCATGTTTTAAAGTCTTGGTAAAATAATCAATGGCAACTTTTGAAGATTCCTCTGGCTCAATTTTTCCGACAACGCTTTTCTTTCCGGACATATATGATCTCATCCATCCCGGATTATAAAGCCTGAACGTAAACCCCTGCTCTCTTAAATCTGCAAACAACAATTTTACTGCCATATTAAGTCCCGTCTTGGACATTGGATAAACAAACCCATCCTCTCTATGGCACACACTAATGCTGCCTGCTTCAGAGGAGATAAAACACAAACGTTTTGTTGCATTTTTCTTCATCATCAACGGAAGGAATGTATTTACCATACATAAAGGTCCGAGACAATTTGTCCGAAATATCTGCATTCCTCTCTCAATATTTTCCAGGCACGTAATATCTCCAATAGACCCGGAAATCCCTGCGTTGTTGATCAACATGTCTATTTTATCAGTTTTCTCTTCCACCAAATGATAGGCCGCCTTAACAGATTCAGGATCAGAAACATCTAACGGAATCAGGAACAAATGCTCCTGATACAATAGCTTCAATTCAGCTAACTCATTCCAATCCTCCATGAATTGTCCGGCAAATACATTATCTCCCCTATCAAGAAAATCTTTTGTAAGTGCTAATCCCAACCCTCGGTCTGCACCGGTAATAAAAATCGTCTGATTCATACTAACTCCCTCGCTTCTTTCCCTGCTCCAAATTTATTCACCAGATGTAAGCATAATGTCGAAATTCCAACGATCACGGCACCTGTCAAGTACAAATTTTGAAAACCATAGTTTCCTATCATCCATCCTCCCACGCTATTTCCCGCTATCCCGCTAAGTCCAAAATAAATAGCATATGTAATTGTTTGATATGTCGTTCTCATTTCAGTGGGCGCTATTTCATCAAGATAATACAACACTCCTATGGTAAAAAGAGCATAAGACGGACCATCCAATGTAGCAATTGCCGCAACCTGCCATGGTCGATCAATGATCGCATATAAAATCTGCCAGAGAATAAAGAAAACACCGGATGACACAATTATATTGCTTGCCCGATAGCGGCTGAGCAACTTTTTAGATAGAAACATTACCATTCCTTCTGACAGAAACATTACCGCACTGGTATATCCGACAAAAGCCTTATCACCACCCAATGAAGAAATAAGTACAGGATAAAATGTATATGCCGCTCTATGAGGTATCTGCATAAAAAAAATAACAATTAAAAATATCAAGAAGTTTGTATCTTTTATAATTCTCTTAACCTGTAGTTTTCTTACCTCTTCCTTCTTATCCGCTTTCACGTTTACTCTTATAAGTAAAAGGAAACAGCCGATACCGAATAAGACAACAGCAAATACTGGTAATATTTTTGCGGTATCATAACTGGCGATCACATATCCCGAAAGAATACTGGCAAGAGCATATCCAAAACATCCTGCAAATTTCATCTGGCCAACTGCATTGTGACAGCCGATCGCTTTAAGCTTTGAAAGGCACCAGGTATCTAACAACGGGCCCTCTGGCGATGAGAAAAAACCGTACAGGCAAAAGCAGGCTGCCACCATAAGGAAAGTATTACAATATACCAAAGCAAGCGAAAAGGCTGCCTGGAACATCATACAGACCACCAACGTATATTTTGCGGAGCGCAATTTATCTGTAATGATCCCCCAAAACGGCTGCGCAATGATCAGTACAAGGGAATTGGCACCTGTAATCATTCCTATTTTTTCTGTTGCAAAACCTTTTTCTTGAAGATAGACCGTAACATAGGGATTGAATATTGCTCTGGATGTCATAAACAGTAAATAAATACATACAAAAATAAATAATACCTTCCCTTTATTCTCATTCTCCATATTCATCTTACACCTGCACTCCATTCAATCGCGTTATATACCAGTTTCAAATATTCATGTTTGCGCCAAACATCTAATATATGTCCAGGGGTTAGAACACATATGCGCCCTTTGCCAAATTCCCTGGTATATCCCGCAATTTGTTCCCCTCCTTCCTTTGAAATAGATTTCATAAAAATATCAATATTTCTTTCCGTCACTTCAATCTGATAATGTTCATCACGGATAGAAAAATCATTAACACCCTCTGTAATAGGATGTTCTATCAATTCCAGCTCAACAGTACATCTTGGAGGATGTCCAAGAAAAAAACTGCCGGCTAATTTTGCAAATCCACTTCCTTTTTTATATGTATTTCCGGCATGAATGAAGAGCATCCCGTTCCCCTCGCTTACCCACTCACCAAAATCTTCCGGCATTACTTCCGTAACATTTTCTTCAAACCATATGTTTTGATTAGCACCATTTATCTGATCTCCTTTACAGCATACAATTACCTGATACTTCTCAAGCAATTCATGAGTCAACATATCTTTCGCATCATGAATATATGAAATATCCAGTTTGTCCTCAAGAGGCTTCATGCCAGCCTCGATCACTTCTCCGGGATGCCAATAGTCATCACACAATACCAACGTCTTGATCATATTTTCTCCTAAATTATCATCATTGTTTTCTTATACCACCGGTTTTTCTAATCTGAACACCTGAAGCGGAAATTGCTTATCATACATGGGAAACATTTCTTCTTTTGTACAAATCTCATCGATCAATAACCTCTCCCTATGCTCTTTTGAATAAGGCATCCATTCGCATTCTCCATGCACGACGGGATTCCCAAACTCCACAAAATTCAATATCAAGTCCTGAAAACATCTATCGACTGTAGCTGTCAGCATAGGATCATAAGCAACTTTTTCTTCATTAGTTCTGGAAAATAGAGCCTCATTGTCAGAAGAATGATTCGCAAGTGATCCGCCTTTATAATCCCAACGATACAGCCAGCACTTCCGCTCCATTCGCATCAAAGCATCTGCTATGCGCTCATAGGCCTGTACATAAGTATATTCCGTTACTGTTTCGCCCCATGCCGCCTGATAGCCTTTGACATGTGATCGCTCCCGATAAACATTCAGGACGTGCTCATAATTATCCCCAAATTTCCAATAAAGTTTTTTCTTTACATTATCTAATCCAATATCCGGATTATCCTGTCTGGGATCCATAAATAATTCTTCTTTTGTATGCCCTATAATAAGCGGAACATCCGCCAGATCTCCTGCATTAACTGCAGCCTCCACATCAATTGGCAGATGCAGACCATCCGCTGTCGCTCCGTAGGACTCAGCCTTAAAAAGTACTTGGTTCATCCTCTCTTGCGCGTCTAGAATGCTTTTAATCGGAATCTCCTCAAGAGCTTTAGGATCACCTTTAGGAATACCCAGCATTTTCAGGAAAAACATCGCCATATTGTGCATGGTCTGTGTATCTTTTACGGCCTGAAGGGCACCGCTCATTGCAACAGCGCCATGGAACAATCCTTTGCACTCCTTCGCGAGCATCAGGTTCAACACTGACTTCCCACCCGCAGACTGTCCAACAATAACAACATGTCCCGGATCGCCTCCAAAATATTCAATATTATCTTTGACCCACTTTAAAGCAAGAATCTGGTCCAGTAACGATAAATTTCCCGAATCTTTATATTCGTCACCAAATATTTCCCTTAAATAAAGCGCTCCAAGAGCTCCTACACGATAATTGGGAGATACTACAACAACATTTCTCTCTTTCATCAGGCGATACCCTTCACTTCCTATCTCTGAATTTGATCCTTCCATAAAGCCACCGCCAAATATATTAAAAATTACAGGTCTTTTTTCTCCATCGATATTCGGAGTCCAAACGTTTATATTTAGACAATCCTCATCATAAATTGCGCTGTCGCGATCCACACACCATGGCGGCGGAACCTGAATCGGTCTTGGTCCATATTTTGTACAATCCAAGACTCCTTCCCAATCTTCACTGGGAACAGGCGCTTTAAATCTATATTTACCTATCGGCGGCTTTGCAAACGGGATCCCTTTAAATGCTGTTGTTCCAGATTCTTTACACCCCTTGATAAGACCATTTTTTATCCTTGTCATTACAGTAGTTTCCACTTTTACCTCCCTATACATCCTAGTGTCAGTACACTAGGATCACTACAGTTCACGGCCCAATGTCAGCAAATCGTTTTTACAAGTATATCATTGACATCTATATATTGTCTAATATATAATTGTTCATATCTTTAATAACCATTTATCTATATATGCTCATGCATACAAATTCAGTTAACAAAAGGAGCAAATCATGGATCTTTTACAATTACGGTACTTTTGCGAGATCGCCAAACAGGAAAGTGTCTCCAAGGCAGCATCCATACTTCATGTCTCACAACCATCACTCAGCAAATCCCTTTCTACACTCGAAAGGGATCTGGGTATAAAATTATTTGATCGTATAGGAAAAAGCATTGTTCTTAATCACCACGGAAAACTCGTTTATGAAGAGATGAGTCAGGCCCTTAATCTTATCACCAATCTCCAACTTAAACTGCAAGATACAGATATCGCGTACGGGGATATTAAATTACTTATTCTGGCTGCTACAAAAATAATGCCCAATCTTTTACTTGATTTTTACATGAAATACCCCAATATCAATATTCATGTAAAACAGGCTGCCACATTCAATTTACAACAGGCTTGCGACTACGACTTCGTTATATCCGCCACTCCCGGTAAATACAACCATCTTGATAATGTTCTGCTTCTCGATGAGGATATCGTTCTGGCCGTAAATAAGGATCATCATCTGGCCAACAGGAAATCTATTTCTCTTTCCGAAACAGCAGATGAATCTTTCATAACATATTCTGTCGGTCCCAGCATACGTACGCTGACGGATAACTTATGCCTTCAGGCAGGATTTGCTCCAAATATTCTATTAGAGTGTGAAACTCCCAGCAATTATAGAAACTTTATACAAAGTGGTCTTGCTGTTTGCCTGCTGCCATACCAAACACAGTATTCGCTTTTTTCCAGCGATCTTATTCCTATACACCTAAATGACCCAGTCTGTAAGCGCAAACTCTTCCTTTCACATCCGAAAGGTAAATATTTGAATACAGCTATGGTCATATTCCAGAAGTTCTGTCTGGAGTATTTTAAAAAATTGAACTAAAAATGCTTACTTTCCCGAAATTCATATCCTGTGACACAAAAAAATTCCCTTCATCCGTTGGAAGAAGGAAATAACTGCCCCAAAAAGGGAGGATGCCAAGCGGAGTGAACTCCACTTGGCATTATTATGAAAAAGTTTTAGTTAATCAGCACTCTTGATGTTGTTGCCTTGTTGTTATCTTATGGTCTTAGTATACGCGTGAGAAATGTCTAAAGAATGTTATCTGCGTGAAGTTTCTATAAAGCATTTTTGAACAAATCATGAACACGTCAAAACTATATCTTGCGTTGTATCTTTCTTAACTTGGTGAGAAGTCATGGTCAAGTTCCCCCAAAAAGGGAGGATGCCAAGTAGAGCAACTCTACTTGGCATTATTATGAAAAAGTTTTAGTTAATCAGTAAACTTGATGTTGTCATTTTGTTGTGTTGCCTTGCTGTATCTTATGGTTTTAGTATACGCATGAGAAATGTCTAAAGAATGTTACCTGCATGAAGTTTTTTTAAATTAAATATGAACAATTCATGAACGGCATATATTTGGCGAATCCAAATATCCATGTATACATTTAATTCTTGCCTCTATCACTTTACTATGCTATACTGTAAAAGCAACATCAAACGAACACCGGTTGTGACAGCTCTGCGCATTTACTACGCTGAGCGCACATACGCCATGCAGCTTATCTATAAGTAAATACTTTCCGAAATGTCAGCGTGGGCATAAGATCTGTCGTGTCCACTTTTTTTAACGGAAACAGAGAAGGAGGAAACTATTTTGAAAGAATTTTTTGCAGGCCTCGTTGATTCTGTCACAAGTATCAACGGCGCCGTCAACAGTTTTGTCTGGGGTATCCCTATGCTGGTGCTGCTGGTGGGCACAGGTATCTTAATGACGGTACTGACCAGATTTTTCCAGCTGTCCCATATCGGACACTGGTTCAAGAACACCATCGGCGGTATTTTCGGCGACAAACATGTTACGAGACACACCGATAAAGAAGATAAGTCCATCTCTCAGTTCCAGTCGCTGTGTACGGCTCTGGCTGCTACCATCGGCACCGGCAATATCGTCGGCGTTGCCAGCGCACTGATTGCTGGCGGCCCCGGCGCGATCTTCTGGATGTGGATCGTGGCATTCTTCGGCATGATGACCAACTATTCCGAGAACGTACTGGGAATCTATTACCGTCGTAAAAATACGAAAGGCGAATGGTGCGGCGGCGCCATGTATTACCTTAAAGACGGTCTCGGTTCTTACAGAGGCTGCAAGCAGATTGGCGCGGTACTGGCGGTACTCTTTTCCCTATTCTGCCTGCTGGCTTCCTTCGGCATCGGCAACATGAGCCAGGTGAATTCCATTGCCGCCAATATGGAAGCGGCTTTTTCCATTCCGACCGTCGCTACAGGTATCGGGCTGATGATCCTGGCTGCTTTAGTTATCGTCGGCGGGCTGAAGCGTATTGCTTCTGTTACCGAGAAGCTGGTCCCTTTTATGGCTATCGCATACATACTGGGTGCACTTGTGATCTTCTTTTCCAATATTGAACAGTGCGGCGACGTCTTTTCCGCTATCTTCAAGGGCGCTTTTGGCCTGAAGGCCGTAGGCGGCGGTATTGTCGGCTCCGGCGTCAAGATGGCATTGACCTGGGGAATGAAACGAGGTGTTTTCTCCAACGAGGCCGGTCTTGGTTCCTCCGTCATGGTACACTCCAATTCTAACGTCAAAGAGCCGGTCCGTCAGGGTATGTGGGGTATCTTCGAGGTGTTTACCGATACCATGATCGTTTGCACCCTGACCGCTTTTGCTGTTCTTTCCTCCGGTCTTGTAGATCTGGAGACAGGTACCGTCTTAAGTGAGGCCTCGGGTTCGGCTCTGGTCGGAGAAGCTTTCGCCACGATATTCGGCTCTTTGGGCCCCATGTTCATCGCTCTGTCGATCCTGCTGTTTGCTTTCTCTACGGTACTTGGCTGGAGCCACTACGGTTCTAAAGCATGGGAATACCTGTTCGGCACAAGGTCTACCATCGCCTATAAGGTCGTGTTCATTCTCATCATCTACGTAGGCGCGACCATGAACCTTAGCCTGGCCTGGGATCTTTCCGATACCTTTAATGGTCTGATGGCGATGCCAAACCTGATTGGCGTGCTGTGCCTGTCTCCCTTGGTCATGCGCATCACGAAGAACTATGTGGACCGCGTTATCCGCAAGAAAGACGTAGATCCCATCCTCTCCGTCTTCCCGGACATCAATGAGGAGCATGCCGAATAACAAATCGAACAAAGCACACAAAAGCCCCACTCCGTCTTGCACAGAGTGAGGCTTTCTTATTGATCAATATTCGTTATCGTTCGCTAGGGATACATCGCCCGGAAGCGATCCTCCATCCCTTACGCCTTACCGTCAGAACCAAGAACGTTAACGATCTTATGAGCAACCATATCCTTAACAGCCTGGCGAGCCGGTTTCAGATACTGACGAGGATCGAAATGATCCGGATGCTCTGCGAAGTACTTACGGATGTTCCCTGTCATAGCAAGACGGATATCGGAGTCGATATTGATCTTACATACAGCAAGCTCAGCTGCCTTACGAAGCTGTTCCTCCGGAATACCCACTGCATCAGGCATATCTCCGCCATACTGGTTAACCATCTTAACGAACTCCTGCGGAACGGAAGAAGAACCGTGCAGAACGATCGGGAAACCAGGCAGACGCTTAATGCACTCCTCCAATACGTCGAAACGGAGCGGCGGCGGAACAAGGATGCCGTCAGCATTTCTTGTACACTGAGCTGCCGTGAACTTATATGCGCCGTGAGAAGTACCGATCGCGATCGCCAGAGAGTCACATCCTGTTCTGGAAACGAACTCTTCTACTTCTTCCGGACGTGTATAGGACTCTTTACCAGCCTCTACAACTACTTCATCCTCTACGCCTGCCAGTGTACCAAGCTCAGCCTCAACTACTACGCCCTTATCATGAGCATACTCTACTACCTGCTTAGTCAACGCGATGTTCTCTTCAAAAGATTTGGAAGATGCATCGATCATAACGGAAGTGAAACCACCGTCGATACAGGATTTGCACAGTTCAAAGCTGTCACCGTGGTCTAAGTGTAAAGCGATCGGGATCTGCGGATTCTCCTGCGCTGCTGCCTCTACCAGCTTAACCAGATACGTGTGGTTAGCATAAGCGCGCGCTCCCTTGGAAACCTGAAGAATAACCGGGCTGTTCAGCTCACCTGCTGCTTCCGTGATACCCTGAACGATCTCCATGTTGTTAACATTGAATGCACCAACCGCATAACCGCCATTGTATGCCTTCTTAAACATTTCCTTTGTTGTTACTAATGGCATTGTTGTTACCACCTTTCTTAATATTTTGATATTTTGACCGGTACGAGACCGGGTGAAAACTACTGCATTTATTATAACCCAAAGCCTGTTTATACGCAAATAGATTCTCTGGAAAATATGCCCAAAACGGTAACCATGCGGCTTGTTACATCAAATAATCCTTCGTTATCCTGATCTGCAGCGCCTGCCGTTCATTCGTGAGCACGGCCCTGCAATGTTCGCCGCCAAACTCCCCATCCAGCGACCAGGCAAGAGGCACTTCACTTTCCACGACCAGCTTTGAAGACTTATACGTATGGATATATTCTGATTTTACCCGTTTATCTACCAGCGCCATAATGATATTGTTCAACTCCAGCGGGTTTGCGGGCTTGCGGATCAGCGTCACTTCAAACAAACCGTCGTCCAGCAGAATATCCTGCCCTGTAATGCCCCGGAATCCACCTACGGAATAAGAATTTGTAACCATTCCAAAAAGAAATTCCCCTTCGATCACATCCTCATTACATGTAATCTTAAGTGAGCAGGCCCGCACGGAAGGCAGTCGCTTCACACCTTCCAGCAGATAGGCGGCATGTCCCAGCACATTCTTCACATCCTGTTTCGTCCCGTAGGACACATCTGTAAAAATACCGAAGGCCGCCACATAGATAAAATTGTCATTGTTAAACCAACCGATATCACAGGCATAATTTACGCCGTTCACGACCATATCCGCTGCCTTGATCATGTTCTTGGGAATCTTCAGGCTATTAGCAAAATCGTTGGTGCTGCCCGCCGGGATATAGCCCACCGGTAGTTTCTCCTCGCACTGCATCATCCCATTCACCACTTCATCCAGCGTACCGTCCCCGCCGCAGCAGGCTACCATATCATAGCTGCCCTGCCGCTCTTTCACCGCTTTGACCGCGTCTCCTGTAGCCTGCGTCGGATAGGCAGTAACTTCGTACCCGGCTTTCACGAAGATATCTATGATATCCAACAGATTACTGCGGATCTGCGCTTTCCCCGCTCTCGGATTGTATACAAAAAGCATTCTCTGGCCCATAACTACCGCCCTCCATAAACATATCCTGTATCTATCTACTATTTTAATAGAGTAGTCTGCAAATTTCAATTACGACAAAGTTAAAAAAGTGTAAAAAACAAAAAAGAGACTTCCCCCTACAGAAATCTCTTTTATATTCTGCCTTATCTAAATGTCATGTACGTAGTCCGGTCTGTTTAGTTTCCGCTTAAAAATTTCTCAATCTCCACAACCGCGGTATCCTCATCATTACCGTCCGCAACAACAGTTACTTCCTCTCCGCTGGCAAGTCCAAGGCTCATCATCCCCATGATACTCTTGGCGTTGACTTTCCGATCTTCAGAATTGATGTACACCGTACTCTCAAACTGACTCGCCACCTGCACGAGCATCGCGACCGGTCTGGCCTCCAGTCCTTCCTCCAGCTTAATCTGGATTGATTTTTGAATCATACTTTTTCCCTCCTTTACAACCTGATTCTATCGGCAATCTCACTCAATTTACGCAGTCTGTGGTTAACACCCGACTTCCCTACGGTCGGCTCCAGATATCCTCCCAGCTCCTTCAGCGCGGCATCCGGATATTCCAGCCGCACCTCGGCCATCTGCCGCAGATTGTCCGGCAGATTCCCAAAACCGTATTTGTCTCTGATCAGGAGTATATCTTCGATCTGCTTCGATGCCGCCGTGACTGTCTTAGAAATATTTGCCGTCTCGCAGTTGACCCGCCTGTTAACGGAGTTCCGCATCTCCTTGACAATCCTTAAATTCTCAAGATTCATCAAAGATACATGTGCTCCCATTACATTCAGAAGGTCTACAATTCCCGCACCTTCCTTCAAATAGACAACTTCATATTTCTTCCGTCTTATACTCCTGGCATCGATCTGAAATTCCCGGATAACAGCCTTCAGCTGCTCTGCCTGCTCCTTCGCACTGCAGACAAATTCCAGATGATAACTTTTCTCAGGGTCGCTCATGGAACCGATGCACAAAAATGCCCCTCTTAAAAATGCTCTGGCACAGCAGGAGTTCTTGATCAGAAGAGAGTTTACCGATGTCTGCAGTACGATCCTGTCATTCTCCCTCTTATCCAGATGCAGGGCTTGTATGACTTTATTCTCGATCCTGTCATCAAGCAGGATCCGCCCCCTGCTTTGTACCTCAACTTTATTTATATTAAATGTTTTTTCTAATAATGTAAAGCATTTTCTGATAACTGCTTCATTTTCTGTCTCAAGGCTTAAATGAGATCCGTCCCGGCCCCCGCAGCTACCGCCTCCAAAGTGCAGGATCGCCGCCAGCTCCGCCAGTTGACAGTGCCTCGAAGAATCTATATGCGCTGCGAGTTCTTCCTTCACGGTTCCGGAAAAAGACATTCCCTAACCTCCAATCCAAAGGCAAGCAAGCTTGTCTGAGAGAACGCCTAAAGGTATTCTCTCACTATACTCCCTGCTTGATATCTCTGTGATACAACTTAACACCGTAGTTCCCACGTTCCTTAATTCCTGTGTAAAGTTCATTGGCCAAGGTCACGCTTCTGTGCTTACCACCCGTACAGCCAATCCCGATCACCAGCTGATGCTTACCCTCTTTGATATAATTCGGAATCAGGAAATCCAACATATCGATGAGCTTTTCCAGAAATGCTGAAGCCTCCGGAAAGCTCATCACGTAATCCTGTACCTCTTTATCATTACCAGTCTTATGCTTAAGCTCGTCAATATAGAACGGATTGGGCAGAAATCTCACATCAAATACAAGATCTGCGTCCGCCGGTATCCCATTCTTAAACCCAAATGACAAAACAGTGATCATCAGGGAATTATATTCTTCATTACGTACAAAAATATGGTCGATCTCCTCTTTCAATTCCCGCGTCAGAAGATTAGAAGTATCAATCACATAGTCGGCTTTTTTCTTGATTTCTTTCAGAATATCACGCTCTCTGTGCACGCCCTCTTCCACTCGTCCCTTCGGGGAAAGGGGGTGCATGCGCCTCGACTCCTTATATCTTTTGAGCAGAACCTGATCGCTCGCATCCATAAAAAGAATCTCAAAAAGATAACCGTTCTCTTTAAGCCTGTCCAACGTGCGCTGCGCATCACCAAAAGGCTGATCCACCCTTACATCCAGTCCAAGCGCGACCTTCGTGGTCTCGCTGCCCGGCATAGCGATCAGCTCCACAAATTTCTCGATCAGCGGCACCGGCAGGTTATCCACACAGTAAAATCCCACATCCTCCAGCATCTTCATGGCGGTTCTCTTGCCGGAACCGCTCATGCCGGTCACTACCACAAATCTCATCCTGTTATCTCCCGTATATTAAAAGTCCCCTAGAAATACCACTTCCGGCTCCAATGTCACATGGAATCTCATCTGCACCCGCTCCTGCACTTCCTCGATCAGTTCCCGGATATCAGCCGCTGTCGCACGTCCGGTATTGACAATAAAACCGCAATGCTTCTCCGACACCTGAGCCCCACCGATCCTGTAACCGCGCATTCCGGCATCCATGATCAGCTTACCCGCAAAATACCCTTCCGGGCGCTTGAAGGTGCTGCCGGCGCTTGGAAATTCCAAAGGCTGCTTGCTCCTGCGAAGCCCAGCCAATTCTTCCATCTTCGCCTCGATCTCCTCTTTATTCCCTTCCGCAAGCTGCAGTGTTACTTCCAACACAACGATCGGCCTGTTGCGGATCGCGCTGCTGCGATAGCCAAATTCCATGGTATCGTTATCCAGCGTCAGGATTTCTCCCTCTTTATCCATCCCGCGGACGGACACGACGATCTGTTTCATCTCGCCGCCGTAGGCTCCGGCATTCATCACCACGGCACCGCCGATACTGCCCGGAATGCCTGCCGCAAATTCCATGCCGCTCAAATTCCGTTCTCTGGCCTCGGCCGCCACCCGGGAAAGCAGTGCTCCGGCCCCGGCCCGGACAAGTGTCCCTTCCGTATGAATTTCCTCCATAGGCCCGTCAAGTTTCAGTACAACTCCCCGATATCCTTTGTCTCCTACGAGAAGATTGCTTCCGTTTCCCAGAATAAAATACTCTTCCTCAATCTGATGCAGATACCGGATCAGCTTCACCAGTTCCTCTTCCCGATGGATCATGATAAAGCATTCCGCCTCTCCTCCCACCCGAAAAGTGGTATGTTTGCTCATCGGTTCGTGAAATAAGATTCTCTCTTTTGGAATCACCGTTTTCATATAGTCATACATCGACGCGCTCACTATCCATCCCGTCCATTTCTCGAATTTACTGCTATAGATACTGACATGATATGCCATTTTCTATATATTATTTATATTCCGATGCAGCTGCGGATGACACAAGTCAATCCCCCAAGCAGGGCAAAGAATTTGATACGCCCCAAGGCGCGGGGTATTAACTCTTTTTCTTAAGAAACGGCAGATATATCTGCCGTTTCTTATAGAGTCCCAGTTTTATCTTAAAATTATGCCAACTGTGCGGTTGCAATCCAATAATCTGTCTGTATGCCATTTATGGCAATGCAGACAGGCAATTGGATTAGCAACCCACTTCCAAATGAGTAAAACGCGGATGCGTAAGCAGACGCAGGAGTGCTTAAGCACGGGTTTTACGAATGCGGAAGTCAGGTTGGATGCTCTTTGGAGCATTCAACCGCACAGGTGGAAATTATGTATATTGTTATATTCCGTATCTTTTACTCCAGTACAAGCTTCGCCGCGCCATAGATACCCGCGTCATTGCCCAGCGTAGCAAGTACGAACTTCGTCTCCTTACAGCCATGGAATACTGTGCGCTCAAAGGGCGGACGGATATAGTCGAACAGCACCTCTCCGGCTTTGGAAACACCGCCACCGATCACGAATACTTCCGGATTTACAACACCCGCGATCACGCCCAGGCCCTTGCCCAAATATTCGCCAAACTGCTTCGCCACCTCAATGGCCAGCTCGTCTCCGGCTTTGACTGCGTCAAACACCGTCTTCGCGGATACTTCACCCTGTCGCAGCACACTGTCCTTATCGCATGCCTTCAATTGTCTGTTGGCCAGTCTGGTAATACCGGTAGCCGAAGCATACTCTTCCAGGCAGCCAAAATTGCCACAGCCACATTCTTCCGTCTCATTATCCTCCACATGAATATGACCGATCTCACCACCTGAACCGTTGCAGCCGGTCACGACTTTGCCGTTGATGATGATGCCGCCGCCTACGCCGGTTCCCAGTGTGACTGCCACCAGATCCTTATGTCCCTGGCCGCCGCCCTTCCACATCTCACCCAGCGCTGCCACATTAGCATCATTGCCGCCTTCCACCTGCATACCGCCGAGCAGTTCCGAGAGCTCCTTTTTCAGATTCATCTCAGACCAACCCAGGTTCACTGCCTTGTGGATGATCCCCCTACCGTCGACCGGGCCGGGTGCGCCGATACCGACACCTGCCACGTCATCTCTCTCGATCGCCTTCTCTTCCATCTTGGCCTGCACGCTGGCCGCCACATCGGGCAGAATATTAACGCCACCGTTCTCCGTTCTGGTGGGAATCTCCCACTTCTCCAACAGATTACCGCTGATGTCAAATAATCCTAACTTCACAGTCGTTCCGCCCACGTCCACGCCAAATACATAGTTTGCCATACCTTTTGTCCCCCTTGTTTATAATTTATATGATTGTTATTTTATAGATTTCCTGATGCCTAGACCTAGACTATTCTTCTTCCCGTCTGGCTGCCAGAGACTTCTGCACACGCTTATACAACTCTTGTGCCGCATTGTAACCCATCTTCTTCTGGCGGTGGTTTACTGCCGCTGATTCACAGATAATGGCCAGATTTCGGCCAGGCCTGATGGGAATGTTGTGACACACCACCTTATTGCCCAGATATTCGGTATACTCTTCCTCAAGACCAAGGCGGTCATACTCTTTATCCTTATCCCAGTCCTCCAGACGAATGACCAGATCGATATTCTGCGTATCCCTGACGCTGGACGCACCAAACAAAGATTTCACGTCCACGATACCGATACCCCGCAGCTCGATAAAGTGCTTGGTGATATCCGGCGCGCTTCCTACCAGCGTATCCTCGCTGACTCTGCGGATCTCCACCACATCATCCGTGACAAGACGGTGCCCTCTCTTGATCAGTTCCAGCGCCGCCTCAGATTTACCGATGCCGCTCTCGCCCGTGATCAGCACGCCCTCGCCGTATACATCCACCAGAACGCCGTGCACGGAGATACAGGGTGCCAGCTTCACATTCAGCCACCGGATCACTTCCGCCATACAGGCCGAAGTGGCACGCTTACTCATCAGGATCGGCACACCGTATTTGACTGCGATCTCCCGAAATAACGGGTTCGGCTGTAATTCCCTGCAGAACAGGATGCCCGGAATCGGATTGTTGAGCAGTTTCTCGAAGATCTCCCGCTGGCGTTCCTCTTCCATGCAATTCATATAAGAATATTCCACAAATCCCACGATCTGCAGCCTTGTCGTCTCGAAATGTTCAAAATAACCCGCGATCTGCAGTGCCGGCCTGTTGATATCCGGCTGGATCACGCTGATCTTGGAAATATCGATCTCCGGCGTTAGATTCTCCCATTTAAATTTCTCGATAACTTTCGTCAAACTGATGCTCGCCATAACCCTCTCCTTACCTCCCGTATCCTGACTTGTCGTTTCCCGCACGCATCCTGCCAGCCTGAGTGCGCTAAGCAGGGATGCTTCGGTGCAGACGCGGCTTTCTGTTCTATTTTAACATACAAAGAGGCGGTTCGCAATTCATCTGATAAAACTATGGGCTTTGCAGTAAATGCAAAGACCTGGCTGAACTGTTACCTCTGCAAACCATCCTCACGGAAAAACGCATAGATCTGTCGTGCGATATGCTCTGGGATCTCCGGCACCTCACACAACTGCTCCACGGATGCCTCCCTGACTTCATTGATAGAGCCAAAATGCCGCATCAGTGCCTTGCGCCTGGCCGGTCCTACACCCGGGATCTCATCCAGCACCGACTTCACCTGCGCCTTGGAGCGCAGCGACCGATGATACTCGATGGCAAAGCGGTGCGCCTCATCCTGGATCCGGGTGATCAGTTTAAAGCCTTCCGAGTGCGTATCTATAGGAATCTCCACATTCCGGTAATACAATCCTCTCGTGCGGTGGTTATCGTCTTTCACCATACCGCAGACAGGAATATCCAGTTGCAGCTCCTCCAGCACCTGCAAGGCAATGTTCACTTGCCCTCTGCCGCCGTCCATCAACAGAAGATCCGGGAACTTCGTAAAGCTTCCAAGCTCATGGCCGATCTCCTTCCTGTCCAGTTCTTCTTTCTCCTCCATGCCGTGGAGAAACCGCCTGGTCAGCACCTCTTTCATACAGGCATAATCGTCCGGCCCGGACACCGACTGAATCCTGAATTTGCGGTAATCGCTGCGTTTTGCCTTTCCCTTTTCAAAGACCACCATGGAACCCACGTTAGCGAATCCGCTGATATTGGAAATATCAAAAGCCTCCATGCGGCTCACATGCTCCAGTTCCAGCAGCGCTGCGATCTCCTTCACGGCACCGATGGTCCTTCCTTCCTCCCGCTTGATCCGCTCCTTGTCCTGACTGAGGACCAAATGCGCATTCTGAGCCGCCAGCTCCACCAGCTTCTCTTTGGCTCCTTTCTTGGGCACCCGCAGATAGACCCGGCTGCCCTTACGACTGCTGAGCCACTTCTCCAGGATCTCCAGATCTGCGATTTCTTCCTGCAGCATCAATTCCCGTGGAATAAACGGCGTACCCGCATAAAACTGCTTCACGAAGTCCAACAGGATCTGCGCCGTATCATACCCCTCCACATGAGTCATATAGAAATGCTCCCGGCCGATCAGTTTGCCGTCCCGCACGAAGAAAACCTGCACCACGGCATCCGTCTCGTCCTTGGCCAGCGCCAGGATATCCTTATCTTCCCCGTTGCTGTCCGTGATCTTCTGTTTCTGCGCCACGCTCTTCACACTATTGTAAAGATCCCTGTACCGTATAGCCTCCTCAAACTCCAGATTCTCGGAAGCCTGAGCCATTTTATCTTCCAGATTCTTCAAAAGCGGCTTATAATTACCGTTCAGGAAATCCAGCGCCTGTTCTACACGCTCCCTGTACTCCTCCTTGCTGATATACCCCTGACATGGTGCAAGGCACTGCTTGATATGGTAATTCAGACAGGGACGCTCCAGGCCGATATCCCGCGGCAGCCTACGGTTACAGGTTTTTAACTGATACAGCTTATTCATCAGATCGATCGTATCTTTCACCGATGCCGCACTGGTATAAGGGCCAAAATACTTGGAGCGATCCTTTTTCATTTCTCTGGAAAAAAGGATCCGCGGATACTCTTCCCCCACAGTCACCTTGATATAGGGGTATGTCTTGTCATCCTTCAGCATGGTGTTGTATTTCGGACTATACTCTTTGATCAGATTATTCTCCAGAACCAGCGCCTCCAGCTCGGAATCGGTCACAATATATTCAAACCGGGCGATCTGTTCCACCATCTTGTCAATCTGTGGCCCTCTTCCCACGATCTTACGGAAGTAGGAGCGCACCCGGCTGTGCAGATTCACTGCCTTGCCCACATAGATGATCGTATCCCCCGCATCGTGCATCAAATATACGCCGGGAGAATTCGGTAATTTCTTCAATTCTTCTTCAAAGTTAAACATGGCATCATTTCCTGACTTACTCTATTTATATGAAAAGATAAGGCAAAGTCAGCTGCTGATATGACTTTGCCTCTCCTTATTCCATCTGCTTTAGATATGCTATGCACCGTAGTGATGCAAGCCGGTCCAGCGGCTTCTTGTCTCAGCGCTTATGGTCGTCCCGCGGCTCGGGCGCCTGGGAAAATACGCCTCGGTTCTCCGGGCGCGGCTGACAGGGTGGCGTCCACGATTGTTCCGATTCCTTCTTGGGTTCCGCTGCTTTCTGTGCGTCTTCCTCTTTCTCCTGCTGGTCAGGCTTCGGAACAGGCACTGGCTGCTTAGCCGAATCTTCCTGCATTGAAGATTCAGGCTTCCGCTCCTGCGCCGGGCTGCCCTGCATAAGCGTTTCGTCGGGCTTTGACTCTTCCTTGGCTGCTCCGCCCTCGTTTTCTTCCTCTTTCGGTTCCGGAATGCCTTTCTCTTTGCGGTAGATCTTCATGAATTCCTTGCCGGTGATGGTCTCTTTCTCGATCAGATGTGCCGCCAGCTTATCCATGATCTCACGGTTTTCTTTCAACAGCTTCTTCGCCTGCTTGTAACTGTCGCGCAGCATCTTCATCACTTCCGTATCGATATCTGCCGCCGTCACGTCGGAACAGGTCAGAGATGCCCTGCCATCCAGATATTGGCTCTCTACCGTAGCAAGCCCCATCAGGCCGAATTTCTTACTCATGCCGAAACGAGTGATCATATTGCGGGCGATACTCGTCGCCTGCTCGATATCGTTGGCAGCACCTGTAGTAACCGTATCAAAGACGATCTCCTCCGCCGCCCGGCCGCCCAAAAGCCCTACCAGACGGTCTCGCAGCTCCGCTTCCGTATTCAGATATTTCTCTTCCTCCGGCACATGCATGACATACCCAAGCGCCCCCATGGTCCTGGGCACAATGGTGATCTTCTGCACCGGCTCCGAGTTCTTCTGCAATGCGCTTACCAGCGCATGACCGACTTCATGATAGGAGACGATCTTGCGCTCCTCCTTGCTCATGATGCGATCCTTCTTCTCTTTACCGACAAGTACCTGTTCGACCGCGTCGAACAAGTCCTTCTGATTGACATACTCTCTGCCCGTCTTAACGGCATTGATGGCTGCCTCGTTGATCATGTTCGCCAGATCGGAACCGACCGCACCGGAAGTCGCCAACGCGATCTCATTCAGATCTACGGTCTCATCCATGCGTACATCCTTGGCATGTACCTTCAAGATCTCCACACGGCCTTTCAGATCCGGCTTATCTACGATGATCCGACGGTCAAACCGTCCCGGACGCAGAAGTGCCTTATCGAGGATCTCCGGCCTGTTGGTAGCCGCCAGAATGATGATCCCCTTCTTACCGTCAAAACCGTCCATCTCGGACAGCAGCTGATTCAGCGTCTGCTCTCGCTCTTCGTTGCCTCCGCCATACTTGGAGTCCCTGCTGCGGCCGATGGCATCAATCTCGTCAATAAACACGATACAGGGTGCATTCTTCTCCGCTTCTTTAAACAGGTCACGCACACGAGATGCGCCCACACCTACATACAATTCAATAAAGTCCGACCCGGACAGGGAGAAAAAGGGCACATGTGCCTCTCCCGCCACTGCCTTGGCCAACAGCGTCTTACCCGTACCGGGCGGCCCCACCAAAAGTGCCCCCTTCGGCAGTCTGGCGCCGATCTTAGAATATTTTCCAGGATTATGCAGGAAATCCACTACTTCCACCAGAGACTCCTTGGCTTCGTCCTCGCCGGCCACATCCTTAAATGTGATCCCGGTCTCCTTCTGCACATAAGCCTTGGCCGTGCTCTTACCCACACCCATGGGCCCGCCTTTGCCGCCCATACGCCGGAACAGCAGGCTCATCAGGCCCCACATCAGCAGAATGGGAAGCACATAATAAAGCAGCACCGTCATAATAATGCTTGAACTGTCGGAAGTTGGTTTCTTGATCTCGATATTCTTCTCCAGAAGACGCTTCGTCAGCGTATCATCGTCTTCCATCTTGCCCGTATAATAGGTCATCGTCCCCAAACCGTACCCATAGGCAAAAGGTGATTTGTTTTCTGCTTCTTTCGGATAGATGACTACCCTGTCGGATTCTACCGTAACACTCTCGATCTTGTCCTTAGCGATCATATCGATGAAAGCGTTGTAAGATATCTCCTGATTCGTAGCACCTGTCATCATCTTCATGAACATGCTGATGCACAGAAGGGTAACGATCGCCGCCACCGCCAGCATGATCAGGCTCTGCTTCCTCGGATCGTTGCCACTTCCACCGGAACCGCCAGGGCCTCCCGGCCCTCCCGGGCCGCCGGAGCCGTTGCCGGGGCCACCGGGACCACCTTCGTATTGATTTAAATTATCATCCATGAGGAATCCTCACTTTC
>CAMWLJ010000042.1 GCA_947175055.1 uncultured Lachnospiraceae bacterium
CTCAGCCTTCTCTATGTATTTAATTCAAGGCTGACCATCAATCCTACATTCACGATCTTCATGATATCCTGATCGAGATGGCAGATTCTGTCTTTCAGGCGCTTCTTATCAATTGTTCTAAGCTGCTCTAACAGGATGACCGAATCTTTGACCATGTCATACTTGCTGGCATTCAGCTCAATATGGGTGGGCAGTTTCGCTTTATTCATCTTAGAAGTGATCGCCGCACAGATCACAGTCGGACTGTGTTTATTACCGATATCATTCTGTATGATCAACACCGGCCTGATACCGCCCTGTTCAGAACCGATCACGGGTCTTAAGTCTGCGTAGTAAATATCTCCTCTTCTCATCACCATAACCTCCATGATTCCGCTTTACAGAATCTCAAATCATTGCGGAGAATACCTGTTCCCCACACTATCTATATAAATTTTCTGTATCACTAGTATTATCCGTTTATCTTAAGGATATACAATGTAAGAAGATTTTTACCGGAAACAGCCCACAAAACAGATACATGATCAGCGATAATCGTCATAATAGTCCTTTGTGGCTGTTATTCTGCCCCCCTCTATGTACACGCGCGGAATCCTCTTGCCCAAGTCACAGGCCAGTTCATAATTAAATCTGCCGGAAAGTTCTCCCAATTCTTCCATCGTGATCTTAAGCTCGCCGTCTCTTCCGATCAGCGTCACTTCATCCCCTTCCGCCGCATCCGGGATGTTTTCAAGTCCGACCATGAACTGATCCATACAGATCCTGCCCAAAACAGGTGCTCTTTTCCCTCGGATCAGCACATACCCCTTGCCCGACAGACTTCTCGGATAACCGTCCCCGTATCCAACGGGTATCGTCGCGATCCGCATCCGACCGGATGTCACATACGTACCGCCGTAACTGACCGGTGTTCCTGCTTCTACTTCTTTGATAAAGACAATGCGGCTCTTTAATGACAATACCGGCTTCAGCAATACGATATCTCTCGATACTTCCGATGACGGCCACAGCCCATACAACGTGATCCCTGCCCGGACTGCATCCATGTTAGCCTCGGGGATTTCCACGATCCCCGCGCTGTTGGAGCAGTGCTTCATCAAAGCAGAAACCTGAAATGATCTTTCCACCTGTTCTGTAAAATCCCGAAATCCTGCAAGCTGTTGCCTGGCAGACGTTTTATCCTGTTCATCTGCCCGGGCGAAATGGGTAAACATTCCTTCCACCAGGATCCCTTTCCTATGGAGCGCTTTCTCCATAAACCGCAGCCCAGTCTCATCCGGTCTGATCCCCAGTCTGTTCATACCGGTCTCCACCTTCACATGCACCCTGGCAGGTTTCCCCATTCTGCATGCACAGTCCGCCAATTCTTCCAAACTGTCCTCCCGGAATACCGTCGGCCGTATCTCATCTCGGATCAAATCCTCATAACAGTAAGGAAATGTATGCCCGAGGACCAGGAGAGGTTTTCTTAAACCTGCACGCCGCAGTATCAATGCTTCCTCCGCAGTGGCCGTCGCATATCCCCACACGAAATCCATGCCTTCCAGTTCCCGTCCGATCTGTACCGCACCATGCCCATAGGCATCTGTCTTGAGCACACCTATGATTTTCGTTCCCGGAGACAGGTTTTGATACATCTGCTCCATATTATAACATATGGCGTCCAGATCGACCGTCGCATATACTCTCTGATATTGTTCTATCATAAAAACCCTGTTCCTTTCACGACATCCTTTTTCTACCCCTTATATGTGCCACTGCTTCTTTTATGTGGTCCAGTATGTCGGTTGCCGACATGGAGGTCTCTGTTTCCTGTTCTGCCGCCAGATCCCCTGCAAACCCATGCAGATATACCCCTGTGACCGCGGCATCCATTCCCGGCATCCCCTGCGCAACAAGTCCTGTTATCATACCGGCCAGTACATCACCGGATCCCGCTGTCGCCATCCCGGAGTTGCCTGTCGTGTTGATATACCCAGCTTCCCCCTTGCACTGCACCACGATGGTCCTGGCATCCTTACAGACGACTACACTGCAAAGCCTGTCGCTAAGCCGCCTCGGATAATCCGTCAACTGCTCTTTAACCTGTGCCACGGAACAGTCAAACAATTTTGCAAACTCACCCAGATGCGGCGTGAGAATGATCGTTCTCCCCTGCATCCCCTGCCCTGCCAGGGTCTTCTGCAGTTTGCGGTCGCGCGCCAGCAGGTTCAGGGCATCCGCATCCATCACCAGCGGCAGATTACTTTCTAACACCGCAAATCTGACCAGCCTGCCTGCAGTCTTCCCCATACCGATTCCAGGCCCGATCAGGATACTGTCCGCCCATGCTTCCGCGTCCTTCAACGCTTCCAAAAATGCCGTATCCTCTCTAGGCTCATCTGTCTCCGTATAGGTCAGGATCATCGCCTCCGGTATATACTGCTGCACGATCCCTCGATTCTCTTCGTCCGTGACGACCTTGACCATCCCCACCCCCATGCGAAAAGCACTCTTTGCCGCCAGCATTGCGGCGCCTGCCATCTGTCTGCTTCCCACGATAAGCATCGCCTTGCCAAAAGTCCCCTTATTGCCATCTCTGCGGCGCTCAGGAAGAACATCGGCTACTTTGCCGATATACGTATACCAGTAAGGCTTCTTATGCAGGAAACTGTGTTCATCTATTCCCATATCTCTGCAGACAAGTTTTCCGCAGCAGGACGTTCCCGGGTACAGCACATGGCCTGTTTTACGAAAACCGTATGTCACTGTCAGATCTGCCTGTACAGCACATCCCATCACTTTTCCGGTATCCGCATCGATCCCGGACGGTATGTCTATGCTGCACACAAAGGCGCCGCTTTTGTTGATCCATTGTATGGCCTCTCTCCAGATTCCTTCCACATCCCTGGACAGACCGATACCAAAAATGGCGTCTATTACTATATCATATTCAGCATCCTGTATCCTGCTAAAAATACAAGCCCCGTATCCACGCAGAATGTCGATCTGCCTTCGTGTCTCTTTGGAACAGCACTCATAAAAGTCTTCTCCCTGCAGAACAAATGTCACCTCATATCCCTGCAGCATGAGAAGCCTTCCCACAGCCAAACCGTCTCCTCCGTTATTACCCCTGCCGGAAAGCACCAATACCCGGCAAGATGCCTTCCCACGCATCCGTTGTATTTCTTCCACCGTGACAAGCGCCGCGCGCTCCATAAGCAAAATTCCCGGCATATGAACCTGTTCTATCGTATTCGCGTCATACCGCTTCATTTCTTCCGCTGTGACAAGATATCGCTTCATATCTGCTCCTTTTCCAACAATAGAAGCGTCAGATCTTATGATTCCGACGCCTCTGCCTTATCTTTTTCCTGTATTCCTTCTGCTTCTTCCTGCGCCTTCTCCTCTGGCGCGGCTTCCTTTTTCCTGCCTCGTCCCTCTTGCGGATCATACTTCATATCAAAAATCTCGATCACTTCCGCACCGAAGATATCATGCATATAAGAATACAGTTGATGATTCATCATTTCCTTTTCCTGCTTACGGACTACCTTCTTCTTCAATTCCCGCCGAACATTCCGGATCCACTCCTCTATCTCATCCAGCTCTTTCGTATTCTCATGCAGTCTCTTATAACAGGTCTCCATTGTAGCCAGCATCAGTCTGTTATTCAGCTGGACGATCTGCCCTGGCAGCTCCAGCATCTCTTCTTCGCACTCCTCAAGCTTCTCATTGCATTCGTTGACCAGTCGCTTATGGGTCTCCATCTCCTTCTCCATCCTCAAGGTAGCCCCGCTCTCCATCTCATTTGCAAGCAGTACGATCTCATCCATCAGCTTCTTCTTCAGTTTCCTGATCTCTCTGTTTTTGCTGTTGACTTTGCCCTGCCGCTTCAACAGGCCGTTGAGCTCACATTCCATATCTCTGATCTCAGAAGGACATTCCTGCTGCGTGAAGAGTTGATGCCATTTATGATCCAACGTAAGGATCGGGATCTTCTTATCCGCCAAAGCCGTTTGAAATACTTCGTCTGTTCTTTCCATAATACAGTCAAACCTCTCCAAAAATAACTACTGTGATGTCACCATTTACAGTTACTGGCCGCTCATAACAGCTGAATCTGCACATTCTAAATAACTTGCAGCAAAGCACGAGCACTCTCCAAATCTACTAAATCGAATCATAAGTGCCCATTACCGGCATATTTCGGTTGAAGCACAAATAGTGACACTTCAACCGACACTCATCCGTCACTCGATGACAGATTATACGACAATTTCATCAGACTGTCCGACAGATGTACACTTTCCACCTGAATTCCCTTCGGTACATGCAGATCCACATGCGCGAAATTCCATATTGCTTTGATACCATACGATACAAGCTGCTCCGCCACTCCTACCGCTGCACTTTTGGGGACGGTGAGTACGGCAATATCTATCTCCTTCTCCCTGACAAACTGCTCCATCTCCTGCATCGGTCTCACACTGATCCCATGGATCTCCCTTCCTTGAATCGCCGGATCAATATCAAAAATCCCACGAAAAATAAAGCCTCGGCGCTCGAAATCCCTGTAATTTACAAGCGCCTGTCCCAGATGTCCTGCTCCCACGATGATCAGATTATGTTCTTTATCCAACCCAAGTATCCTGCCGATCTCGTCATAGAGATATTCCACATTGTATCCATACCCCTGCTGTCCGAAGCCGCCGAAGTTATTCAGATCCTGCCTGATCTGAGACGCAGTAACCTGCATGATATCACTCAGCTCCTGAGAGGAAACTCTCTCGATCCCTTCATCTTTCAATTCACCCAAATACCTGAAATATCTGGGTAAACGGCCGATCACAGCCTGTGAGATTCCTTTTGTTTCCACCTTGCTGCCTCCTGAGAATATTGTAATGAACTGTCATTACCAGTACAGTGAATCGTAGGTCGCTGATACATCGCTGCGACATGATAGCTTCAGCTACTTAGCATTCATTGTACTAGTATAACACACACTAATTAACCACATCTTTCATGTGTGGATTATATTAGTATACAACTGTGTTAAAAAGCTGTCAAACTATCCATTGACAGTTTTGCTGTCAGACTGTAAACTAGGGGTGTTGTTTAGACCTTGATCTTGGGAATAGATCTATTATTTGAAAGGCAAGATGTATCATGATACTCTCAGTAAGCAATATCCACAAATCATTCAACGAGATCCCTGTGTTAAGAAATGTATCTTTTCATATTGAAGACTATGATAAAGCCGCGATCGTGGGCATAAACGGCGCCGGCAAAACAACCCTGCTGCGCATCATCATGGGGGAATTATCTGCAGACGAAGGCCTCGTCACCGTTTCCCGTGACAGGACTATCGGTTACCTCTCCCAGCACGAGGCCGTCTCCGGTGAGAACACCATATATAACGAACTGTTATCCGTCAAACAGGATATCATCGAGCTGGAACAGCGAATGCGTTCTGTCGAACTGCAGATGAAATCGGCCTCCGGTGATACCCTGCAGCAGTTGATGACCGCCTACACAAACCTGACCCATGCTTTTGAGTCTGCCAACGGTTACGCCTGCCGAAGCGAACTGACCGGCGTATTAAAGGGACTCGGCTTTACGGAAGATGAATTTGGCAGATCGGTCTCCACTCTGTCCGGCGGTCAGAAAACCCGCGTGGCGCTTGGCAAACTGCTTCTGCTGAAGCCGGATCTGATCATTCTGGATGAACCTACGAACCACCTGGATATGTCTTCCATTACCTGGCTGGAAACTTATCTGTTAAATTACAGAGGCGCAGTGATCATCGTATCCCATGACCGCTATTTCCTGGATCGCATTGCCAACAAAGTGATCGAGATCGACAATACGAAAGCTACCGTTTTTACAGGTAATTATTCCGCCTACGCTGCTAAGAAGGAAGCGCTGCGCGCAGCAGAGTACAGTGCTTACATGAAACAGCAGCAAGAGATCAAACACCAGGAAGAAGTGATTGAGAAACTGCGATCCTTTAATCGCGAGAAATCCATCCGCCGCGCCGAAAGCCGTGTGAAAATGCTTGACAAGATCGAAGTATTGGAGAAGCCGACTCAGGTACGCGCCGACATGCATCTGAAGCTGGAACCCAAATATACCAGCGGAAATGATGTCCTGCAAGTGGAAAACCTGTCGAAATCCTTCGGTTCACTCACCCTGTTTGAGAATCTTAATTTTGAACTGAAAAAAGGAGAGCATGTCGCAGTCATCGGCGATAACGGAACCGGCAAGACTACGATTCTGAAGATCATTAACGAACTGGTCGCTCCCGACACCGGAGAGATTCGTCTTGGCAGTAATGTGGCGGTCGGCTACTACGATCAGGAACACCATGTCTTACATATGGACAAAACCCTGTTTGAAGAAATTTCCGATGACTATCCTACACTCACCAATACCGAGATCCGCAACACGCTTGCCGCTTTTCTCTTCACCGGGGAAGATGTATTTAAGCAGGTCAAATCCTTAAGCGGCGGTGAGCGCGGCAGGGTATCCCTCGCAAAACTGATGCTCTCCGAGGCCAATTTCCTGATCCTGGACGAGCCTACCAATCATCTGGATATCCTGTCCAAAGAGATTCTGGAAGATGCCTTAAACGCTTATACCGGCACTGTACTGTATGTATCCCATGACAGATACTTCATCAACAAGACAGCCTCCCGGATCCTTGACTTAAATAACAAAGTCCTGGCCAATTATCTCGGCAATTATGAATACTATCTCGAGAAAAAGGACGGACGGATTGCATACGATTCCGGCAGCGGTCAGGGCAATGCTGCCATACAGGCCGCCGCATCTGCTCCCTCTGATACGAAACAGGACTGGAAAGCGCAGAAGGAACAGCAGGCTGCCCAGCGTAAAAAGGAAAATGCACTTAAGAAATGTGAAGAATCGATCGAAAAGCTGGAACAGCGCAACACACAGATCGATCTGCTCATGGCATCTCCTGAGGTATGCACCGATGTCGCCAGACTGCAGGAACTTGCCAAGGAGAAGGAAACCAATGAAACGGCACTGAATGAACTCTACGAAAAATGGGAACAGCTCTCGGAATAAGAGCTGTTCCCTTCTCTGTTACGTTATTCCTGCATCTCACATGATCTGCTCAAATGTCTCACGGATTGCTTTGATGAACTCCTCACTGTTTAATACGGTCACATCCTGCAGGGAGGTGATCAATGCCAGATCTTTGGTCATCTTCCCTGCTTCTATCGTCTGAACCGTTGCCTGCTCCAGTTTATCGGCAAATGCCATCAACGCCTGATTGTCATCCAGCTCTCCACGCTTCCTGAGCGCTCCCGTCCATGCGAAGATCGTTGCCACCGAATTCGTGGAGGTCTCTTCTCCTTTTAAATGCTTATAATAATGTCTCTGTACCGTCCCATGCGCCGCCTCATACTCATAAACACCGCTTGGGGATACGAGCACGGATGTCATCATGGCGAGAGACCCGAAAGCCGAAGACACCATATCACTCATCACATCACCGTCATAGTTCTTACACGCCCAGATAAAACCTCCCTTTGCCTTCATGACACGTGCCACCGCATCGTCGATCAAAGTATAGAAATATTCAATGCCTGCCGCATCAAATCGATCCTTATATTCGGCATCATAGATCTCCTGGAAAATATCTTTGAAATTATGGTCGTATTTCTTGGAGATCGTATCCTTCGTTGCAAACCATAGATCCTGTTTTGTATCCAGCGCAAAGTTAAAACATGCTCTGGCAAAGCTGGCAATGGACTCGTCCGTATTATGAATTCCCTGCAGAATACCCGTTCCCGTAAAGTTATGTATGGTCTCCCGTATCTGTGTGCCGTCCTCTGCCGTAAAAACAAGTTCCGCCCTGCCGGGACCAGGCACCTTAATCTCCGTATTCTTATACACATCACCATAGGCATGACGGGCCAGTGTAATAGGCTTCTCCCAGTTTCTGACACAGGGTTCTATTCCCTTTACTACAATAGGCGCCCGGAAAACCGTGCCGTCCAGTGCCGCACGGATCGTGCCGTTGGGACTCTTCCACATCTCCTTTAAATTGTACTCCGTCATTCTGGCAGCATTCGGGGTGATAGTCGCACATTTTACTGCCACACCATATTTCCTGGTGGCCTCCGCGGAATCCATGGTAACCTGATCGTCGGTCTCGTTGCGGTGTTCCAGTCCCAGATCGTAATACTCCGTTTTCAGATCGATATAGGGCAGCAGCAGCTCGTCCTTGATCATTTTCCACAATATTCTTGTCATTTCATCGCCGTCCATTTCCACAAGGGGCGTTGTCATTGTAATCTTTTCCATACTCTTCTTCCTTTCTTCTGGCAGTTACCAGTATCCGTTTCTCATTGCCAACCATTATTACAGTGTGCTTGGTGGCTGCTCTATTCAGAACCTGCAGCCTCTTCGCCATACACCTCATACAGTCCGTTCTTTACCATATTTTCATAGGCATTAAGGATATGTCCGTTAGCCAGCTGCTCTGCCCTGTCCGCGTCCTTCTCCTTGATCGCCTCCATGATCTGCCGGTGCTCATCGTTGGAAGCCCGACCTCTCGTATTGGTAGAAAGCGTTTTCTGCCTGACCCGCAGCACATACTGATGATAATCCCGCAGCGTATGTTCCAGCATCTTGGAATCGCACGCCTCATACAGAATATCATGAAACCTGTTATCAAGTTCCGCCATCTGATCCATATGCCCCTTCGATGCATGGAAATCCGCCAGATAGATGTTCTCTTCCATCTCCTCCAGCTGCTCCTTCGTAATCTTCTCGGTAGCCAGCCTGGCACACAACCCTTCCAGCAGCGAACGGATCATATAGATATCCTTCACATCCTTCGCCGTGATCCCCGTCACGTATGCGCCTCTGTTGGGCACTATCTGGATCAGGCCTTCCAGCTCCAACTGCCGAAAAGCCTCTCTGACCGGCGTACGGCTCACTCCCAGTTCCTCGCCGATAGCGACTTCCTTCAGTTCCTCGTGTTCCTTGTACTTGCCGCTCAGAATGTCTTCCCGCAGCTTCTGAAACACTCTGCCGCGCAGGGAATACTTATCGTTTACTTCATTCTTTAAATCATAATTAGCCATTTTACTGTCTTATCTCCACTATCACTCAATTTGAACCGGCACCCGGCATTGCAAGGCCAAGCTCCTCACAGGTCTTTCTGATCTGCTCAGTCAGCTCCTCATCCGTCAGTACCGTAACGCGTCCTGCCGCATATTCCTCATCTACCCAGACCTTCAATGCCCGTACCAGATCACAGCTCTTGTCCAGTTGATCCTGTTCCTTTAAATGATAATACGTATTGATCCAATGTGCAATCCCTGCCAGCCCGGAAGTATTCGATACCGCACAGAGAACCGGCCTGTTTAAAAATTTCTCCGTATCAAAAATATTATAGATCTCTTCGTTCTTAAGCAATCCGTCTGCATGAATTCCCGCTCTTGTCACATTAAAATTCTTTCCTACAAAAGGTGTTCTGGGCGGAATCTCATAGCCGATCTCTTTCTCATAATACTCTGCCAGTTCCGTGATCACAGTGGTATCCATGCCATTCAGATCACCGCGGAGCTGCGCATACTCGAATACCATCGCCTCAAGCGGTGTATTGCCTGTCCGTTCCCCGATACCGAAAAGCGATGTATTGATGCCGGAACAACCGTAAAGCCATGCCGTGGTAGAATTCGCGACTGCCTTGTAGAAATCATTATGTCCATGCCATTCGATCAATGCATGGGGAACTCCGGCATGCGTATGAATCGCATAGATGATTCCCTGGACACTCCTGGGTATTACCGCGCCCGGGTAATTGACGCCATACCCCATCGTATCGCAGGCCCGCACCTTGATCGGGATCCGATATTCTTCCATCAGCCTCATCAGTTCCATACAGAAAGGCACCACATATCCGTAAATATCCGCTCGTGTAATATCCTCCAGATGACATCTTGGACTGATCCCTTCTTCCAGACAGTCACGGATCACACTCAGATAATGATCCATCGCCTGCCTTCTGGTCATCTTCAGCTTCAGGAAAATATGATAATCCGAACAGCTCACCAGTATGCCCGTTTCTTTCATCCCGATCTCCTTCACCAGCTTAAAATCCTCTTTGCTGGCGCGGATCCAGCTTGTGATCTCCGGATATTGATACCCACGCTCCATACACTGATAGACCGCATCTCTGTCCTTCTTGCTGTACAGAAAAAACTCACTGGCACGGATCATGCCGTTTGGTCCGCCCAATCTATGCAGATGATCATAGATTGTCACGATCTGCTGCGTCGTATAAGGCGCCCTGGACTGTTGTCCATCCCGGAAAGTCGTATCCGTGATCCAGATATCCTTCGGCATATTGTGAGGTACTGTCCTGTCATTGAATGGGATCTTGGGTATCTCGGAATACGGAAACATATTCCTGAAAACATTTGGTTTCTTCACATCATCCAGTATATACATATGTTCTTCTATTTCCAGAAGATTATTATGGTCATTCATGGTCACCGGACGGTTCGTGAAAGTCTTCTCATCATACATAGTGTCATCACACCTTTCCTGTCTGTATTCGATACATTCCTGACAGCTTCCGGCATACATCCCTATCCCGCAAAGAATTAGAAGAAACAATAAATATATCTGCCATTTGTTATGTCGTTAACTATAGTTATGCAATTCATGTATGCCACGTATAATTGTATACAATCATACCGTCCATGTCAACCACAAAAAGAGTCATCTACTCAAAAAATCATATGCGCCGCACACGATGATACCTGCTATTCCATACACATCTTTTCTATATCCAGCATCCCCCATCCCTGCTTGTTCCAGGAATCCCCCATGTCATATGCACTGTAGATCATTTTCCGCTTCACCTGATCGTTATTCATATAAGGATATTTCTGAAGCAGGAGAGCTGCCGCTCCGGAAACCACCGGCGTGGCCATGGAAGTACCGCTTTTTCTTGTATAGGCATTACGATAACCGATCCTGTCATTTCCTTTCCAGCGCACATTACAGGATAAAATATCTGTTCCCGGCGCTACGACATCAGGCTTACGATACAGCATACTTCTGGCGCCTCTGCCGGAATAATTCTCACACAGATCTCTGCGGGCGCCAAAATAGCCGCCTTCATGGCATCCGACCGTAATCACCCTGCGGCTGCACCCAAGCGGCGATATTGTCCCTTCCCTCGGTCCATTATTCCCTGCCGCACATACCACCACAATCCCTTCTTCCCATGCCGCATCCAAAAGTTCAACCAATCCTTCCATATGCTCCATCTCACCGTTTGAACCGATTCCCAGAGACACATTCAACACTCTGATCTGATAGCGCGCATAATTGTTCAAAACCCACTCCAGGCCACGATGCATGCTCTCGACGCAGCCTTCTCCATTCTGGTCCAATACTTTACCCACACATAATCTGCAGGCCGGAGCAATGCCCTTATAAAGTCCATGAGATGCATACCCATTACCGCCTACACAGCCAGCAACATGTGTTCCATGCCCACTGTCATCATAACTGGCCTGACGGCCATTTACAAAATCTACAAAAGTCAATATCCGTTTGCCGAAATCCGGATGCCGGCCAATACCGGTGTCCAGAATAGCTACTGCGATCTCCTCTGTCGCAATATTTCTTTGTATATCATCTTTACACTTTACCTGTTTTCTAACACGATTCACCACTGGTCTCCGCACATTAAAATACTTCGCCGGAAATTCCAATATCCTGCAGCATACCAAAACTCCCGGCCTATAGATTTATTCTATGCCGGGAGTTTCTCCATGTTCTGCACTGTATTTTTGTTTATTTTCTGCTTATCTTACCCTTCTGCTCCATCTGTTCCCACGCCACAGGAACAATGCCATCGCTGCAAAAAGAAGGCCTGCGCTGAAGAACCACTTCGGGTGGATGCTCCTGTCGCCTGTATCCGGGGAATCATCCTTATTACCAAGCGATGCAAATACAGCCTGACCATCTTTTACGTCCGCCACAGAACTGCCTCCGGAACCATAGTTATATATACCGTAAGCAGAAAAATGCTTCGCCGTAAAAGTAAGAGCATCCATACCGTCTGATGCCGCCACTCTGCTCTCCACTTCTTCCAGCTGTCCGTCTGCATCAAGGCATACTACATGAAGGTTCTCATCCCCGACTCCATCAGGCAGTGGAATCGTCACATCTACACTCATTTTGCCAAGCCCGGTGATCGGTACACCTGTAGCCTCTTCCGTCAGGTTGATCTCATAGGCGCAAAGATTAGCCGGCAATGTATTTCCATATATTTTCTTATAAACAGTACCGATCTGACGTCTGGCGTCCTCACTGTCTTCAATCGTCATCAGATAACTGTCCTCAGATCCCGCTAAGACAGCGCCCGCAGTTCCGCTGTCAGGCAGAGTATTACTTCTGATCTGCACCGTAATCCCCGTCTCTGCAGCAGCGTCAGCAGACTCCCCGCCACTGACAGCTATCTGCACACCCTCTTCCAGAACATAATCCGCACCGCCAATCTGGCAGGTCTCTCCGACTGCCGGCATGGAACCGCTTCCCTGCCTTGCAACGATCTGCAGCACACCGCTTTCACCGCCCGCCGCTTCCTTCGTCATCTTACAGACAACGCCTGCAAAGCCTGCCCTGCTGTCATCCAGGATCGTACCTGTCAAATCGCTGACTGCTTCCGGAATGACTGCCACCGGAATGCCCTTCAATGCCATATCACGATAATCATCCCGATACAGTTTCGTCGACATCGTCTCATACGAAACCTTCGGCAGGACTTCTCCTTCAAAGACCACACACCCGCTCTCTTTTGAGGAACCCGTACTGTCAAAGGCCCGCAGCCCGATTTCCTCAACAGACGCCGGAATATGCAGATCCGCGATCGGACAACCGGCAAATGCCCTGTCACTTATCTTCCTGAGATTATTGCCACCTTCCACTGTAGTAAGACTTCCGCAGCCGGCAAATGCCGCTTCGCCGACTACCTCTATACTGTCTGGCAGATTAACGCCTGTAATATCACTGCGGTCTTTAAAAACTTCGGCGCCGATGCTCTTAACCCCTGAAGGTATGGAAACTTCACCGCCATTTCCTTTATATGCCAACAGGATGCCGTCACCCACGACCAGATGATCTCCACTGCCGTTCTGTTTCCAGTCCGACAGCCATGCAGTCTGTTCAAAAGCAGACGCCTCAATCTTTCGTACACTGGCCGGAATAACAACCTCCGCCAGATCATCGCAATGATAGAAAGCGGCATACCCGATTTCCTCCACACCATCCGGAATCACCATAGACTGCAATCCCGACCTGGCAAAAGAAAACTCACCGATCCTGACAATATCCTCCGGGAGCGTATAAGATGTCATCGCATCGTCATAATAAGCCTGCGCTGCTACGATCTGCTTACCTTCACTATTACGAACGATCGTATACTTCGGGAAGGAACCGCCCTTAGCATCCTCAGAACCGGCCAGCCCCGGTACGGTATCTGTATTCTGCTCCGCATCGTCCGCAGGATCTCCGCCAATGGTTTCCCCTGTACCGCCTACATTGATGGTAGCAGTTGAATTATCAATCATAATATAAGCCTGTTGTCCAAGCACTCTTGTCTTACCCTTGACGGACGAATCCTCTTCCTCCTCCATAGCATTCATGTGAGATACCTCATGATAATAATCAGCCGGTGACAGCGATGGCTTCTCCTCGGAACCGGTATTCTCTTCACCGTCTACATCTTCCGGCAGGTTATTCCCGCTGACACTGCCAGCGACAGGCGCTTCCTCATACTCCGACACTTCTATATCTTCCAGCTTCAATGTCTGTGCGAAAGTATAAGCTGCCGAACCCACATCTGCTTTGATCTCCAGCTTTGTACACCCGTCAAAAGCCGTGCTGTGGATGGTACTCACCGAAGACGGCATCGTGATCTTCCGTATTCTCACACAATCCTCAAAAGCCTTCATATCGATATTTTTAACGGAATAGGGAATTTCCACATTCTTCAGATTCCTGCAGTTGGAAAATGCATAAGCCGGTATTTCCTTTACATTACTGCTGATATTTACCTTCTCCAGATTATAGTCACCCCAGAATGCATAAGGTTTGATCGCTTTCACAGTAGACGGCATCGCATAACTGTCGCCTTTCCTTCCGGCCAGGACCTGATAGATCGTATCTCTGCCGTCCTTATTCAGGATTGTCCCATCATCGCAGGTAAATTTGGGATTGCTGCTGCTGAATTTAACATTCTGCAGGCTGTGGTTTCCGGCAAATGCACCGTTCCCCAGACTGGTAACCCCTATTCCCACCGTAACTTCCTTCAAAGACTGACAGCCGCTGAAGGCCGCCGTCCCGATCGACTGAACAGCGTCCGGAATCGTCACACTCTCGAGATTCTTACAGCCTGAAAAAGCTCTTGCGCCAATGCTCTTTACCGCATCGCCTACCGTAACGCTCCTGACAGTATCATTACCCGCAAACGCCTCAGCCTCGATCTTCTCTACATAATTGGAAATAGACACGTTCTCAGACGTGCCATTGTACTTCACTAAAGTTGTTCCGTCCATCTGAAAATCAGATGCAGAAGCGGTCGGAGCCGCTTCCACATCTGATACAGGGATCTGTGTTACTGCGATCGCAGTTACGATAAACAGTACACCTATCAGATTTCTAATTATCTTACCCATAAATTTTCCTTTATGCTGTTTTCACTTTGACTCTCTTATCTCTCTTCATAAACAAGATGATCGATAAGCATGCCAGCCCTATAGATAAGAACCACTTCGGATGTATCGGATCTCCTGTCTTCGGCGTTGTATCTAACAGACCCTCCGTCAGATTACCCGTATCCACGTAGATCGTGTATGGCGAGAAATGTGACGCCGTAAATCTGATACAAGGAACTCCGTTTATTGTCGTGAAGTTCTCATTCAAGTTCTCTAACTGGTTGCCGTTGACAACCGCCCCTGCCATATTATTACCGCCATAAGCCACCAGCGCATCCGGGATCGGAATGGTAATATCTACGGAAATACCTGAAGTATCCGTGATCTTGACCGTACCGGTGGAATCATACAGACTGATATCCATCGCATAATACAGGATGTTATCCAGACTGCCATATTTACCTGTCAAAGCATCTGATACAGCTTTCGTTGCCTCATCGGTCTCCGTGATCTTAATGATAAAGTTATCGGTAGATCCGTTGACATTCGCTGCCGCAAGGTCTTTATTGGATATTCCCGGTTTCGTGATATCAACACGGGTACTTCCCGTACCACTGTTTCCGTTACCATTTCCACCGTTTCCTCCGCCACCTGCAGGAGCTGTCGAAGCCGCAGGTGCCGCAACATAATTCGCTGTTACCGTAACGTTACCGGCAGGCATCGTGAATGTCGTAGCCGGCATGCTTACACTGGCCAGCGTTACACCGTTGGATTCTGTCGTCCACTTCTGGAACACCATTCCCGCCGCAGGCTCATTTGCCGCGATCACGACCGTAGTCCCCTGTGCATAACTTCCGCTTCCGCTTCCGTTCACCACCGTTACCGTATACATTGTCGGTGCGGATGACGATCCTGAGGTCGTCGAGCTGGTGCTGGTCGAACTACTGGAACTGGACGAAGAAGTATTACTGCTGTTCTTACTTGTTGAACTGTTCTTACTCGTCGTGCTGTTCTTACTGGTGTTCGTTGAACCACCACTGCTGTTGGCGGAATTCGCCGCATAAAGAGCGATGACCGTCATATTGGATTCGATCTTGGTATCTACCGTCCAACTCTGACTCCATTCCTTGAACTTATAGCCGTCATGAGTATTGTAAGTAGGTGCCTCCCATCCTGCATCTTTGAAACTGGTGCCCGCTTCTATATAATATTTGCCGTCGTCCTCGTTCGAGTTACGTCCACTGAGCCTGCGCCCGTCAATACCGTCAAGGAACTCTACCACATACTTACCATTCACCATACTGCCATCGGCAACATACTGTGCCATGAAGATGGTCAGATCCGACGTGATCTCATCTGCAAGCGTCTTTCCTTCCGCAGACAACCATCCGTCAAAGGTATATCCAGGCCTGTGATCCTTCTCCTTCAATGCTGCCGCCTCTTCCGGCTCCACAGCTCTTCCGCCATCTTCTTTCTTGACCGTCTGTGTGTCACCAATCTGCGTACCGTCATAATCATAGAACATAACCCGGTAAGCATTCAGCAGTTCGACCTTAATATTCTTTCTCTTAGCATAACGATAAGCTGCCGAATCCTCATACGTATAGATCGTAACCTTTTCTTTCGGATCGAACGCAATATCAGAAATATCCACTTCCCGTCCGGGTATCGTGATCGTCCAGTTATTCATCGCCCCGCTGAAAGCATCGTCCCAGATTTTATTGACGCTTGACGGAAGCGTTACGTTGATCAATTCTTCACAATTTCTAAAGGCATTCTCAGGAATCGTCTGCAGTCCCTCTGCGCCTGACAGGATCACATTGGAAATACCCTTACAATCCTCGAAAGCGCTCTCTGCGATCTCTACCACATCGTTGATCTTGCTGTCCCACTCAGGCCCGATGCTGATATTCTCCAGTCCCTCTACACCGGTTCCCTGCATGCCTCTCGTCAGGAGACATTCTATAATCTTATACTTTGCAGGATCACCCTCCTGCTTCTCATAGATGATTCCGTTCTCTGCCGGATATTTCTCATTGCCGGTCACATTAGTCAGACTTGTGCAGCCCCTGAATGGCAGTGCCCCCATCTGTTCGATATTACCCAGTGACACTCTTTCTAACTGCTCACAATTGTCAAACGCATAATCCGGCAGTGATTTCACCGTCGCAAGCGTTATGCTCTTAATATGATCGTTACCATTGGGATTCTGTTCTCTGGAATCACCATCCTCATAATCCTTGTAATATCCGCTGAACAATCCCGGAACAGATCCATTCGTGGAGATCCGATACATCCGGTCGCTCTCTGTAGGTCTCTTCTTCGTGATATACGTATCGTAATTATCTCTGTTAGCCTCATAATATGCCTTCACGTCCATGGAATCCACACCGGCCGGAACGAAGATATCCTGCGTAGCGTTAATGAAATTCCATACCTTATCAGGCACCTTCTTATAATCCGGGAAGGATTCATACGCCGGATCGTTGAGGTAGCTGTCATAATTATTCATGAAATTATACGGATTCGCCGTAAAGTAAGGCACCGGATTCTTTCCTGCCGCCTCTACAACGATCGGCTCAAACAGCAGATCTGCTATACTGCTCCCCGCAGAAGCCGTAGTGCCGCCGCCTGGCAGATAACTTCCCCAGAATCCCGGCTCACAGTAATTAGGATTGATCCAGGGACCATACCGCTCATCAAGAGCCGACGAATAATCTGCCTGCAGGATGATCGTGCCATCCTGCAATGTGACACTGTCTTCTCCCTCTTGATAAGCATTCCAGATATACGCATAATCTCTGCGCATTTTCTCAACGCCGTCACCGTTATCATAAACCGTATAGTAGTAGTAATTCTCCATATCCCTGCAGTAATCCCGCAGCTCTTCATCATACTGGATCTTATCCTCGCTCAGATCACTGAACTTCGGATAATCCAACAGCGTTACCACACCTTCCTTATCGCACATTACCGTCAGATGTGTGCCGTTCTCACTATCCCACAAACTCTGATAGCATACATTGATCGCCGGCAGATTCACATTATCAGGATCCTTCAGCACATGCGTAACGTCCGTAGCCCACTCAAAAGGCGCATATCCCTCCACGATATCTCCGTGGAAAGTAAGCTGGCTGCCATGAGTCACAAAAGCAGTATCATCCATAGCCAGCGCCTCATAACCGGCCGCCGGTTTCGTAAAGTAAACGTCATACAGCCTGTTACAT
Organism: uncultured Lachnospiraceae bacterium; assembly: GCA_947175055.1. Lineage (GTDB taxonomy): Bacteria > Bacillota > Clostridia > Lachnospirales > Lachnospiraceae > UBA3282. The sequence goes on from CAMWLJ010000042.1 coordinate 17,924, forward strand.
CCGGCGAAAGCATCCGCACCGATGCTGGTCACAGAATCTCCGATCCGCACTTTCTCCAACAACGGCAGATCTCTGAAAGCTCCGGCAGCTATCGTACTGACAGAACGGTTCTGAATCGTAATGCTCTTGATCTTACCACGCAGATCTTTATCTGAGAAACACTCTGAACCAATGCTCTTAATATCAAAGTTACCTATCTTGCTCGGGATGACAATATCAACACTCTTCGTACTACCCGGATCGATCAGGGCACAGGAAATCAATTCCCCGTCATTACCGGCTGCATAACGATACCGGGTACCGTCATCACTCTCCAACGCCATCTCATAGTAAGTCTTGCCGCCGCGCTCATACACATAAGGAATGCCTTTGCCGTCATTCCTGTAAGCTTCCCATGTACTGCTTCTCGGGAAAGCAGGTCCGTCAGCATATAACTCCGGTCCATAGACACAGAAATCCGCATTCGTCACATACTTGAATAATCCGGGATCAAAAGATGCCGCCCCGCATTTATCCGAGAATACCGCCTTCTTCAGGCCAAAACAATTGTAGAAAGTGGATTCCGGTATCTTCTTTGTGAAATTCTGTATGTTCACCTCTTCCAAGTTCCTGTGATTGGCGAGGACATATTCATCCATCGTCTCCAAACCTTCACTCGGGAAGGAGAAAGTCTGCATGGCATCACCGCTCGGTGTCGGAACCGCGAAGCTGCCTCTGCCCAGATTCCTGATCTTAGCCGTTCCAAAATTCACCGTTGCAAGTCTGGTATCCCCAAAGAAAGCGTACTTTGCTATATTACACTCGCTGATCCTGTCGTCAAATCTGACTTCGGTCAAACCAAGGCAATCCGAAAAAGCTCCGTGTCCGATCGTCTTCATCGTCCAAGGCAACGTCAGCGGTGTATTGATACCGGACATACGGAAAGCCTCCGCACCGATGGTATTCGTATCCGCCGTCTCCGTAAAGGTTACCGTTGTCAATTTCTGACAGCCGTAAAAAGCACGGTTGCCGATCATGTCCGCATTACCGATCACAACGCTGGTAATACCGGAATTCTCAAATGCGCTCTCACCGATATACTGTACCTTATCCGAGAAATCAATCTGCCCAACGTTCTGAACATTCTGGAAAGCTCTGTCACCGATGGTACTGATATAACGTACATCCAACAATACAAGATACCCGTCAACATCCACATAACCATACGGAAGATCCGCCGACGGCGTATCACTATATGCCACATAGATCAAGGATTTCTGCTGGTTCAGTCTTTGATCCGTAGCAACCGTTAATTTATAGTTGGTCCCTTTCAGGATATTATTATGCTCACAGAAAAACTCTATCCGCTGATTGCTGTCCAGGTGCTCAGAAGGCGTCCTCACCATATCCTCCGGCACGGGAACGGACGGATTGTTCTCTTTCTCTTTGTAATATGCCTTAAACTCCTCTGTCTTTGTGGCATAGTCTCTCGCAAAATATTTCTCAAAGAAGGCTATCGTCTTCTCATCCAAGATCACAGCATCTGAGGCATAATCATAGTCCAGATAGCTGTATGTAATGGAATTAGTCGGATAGAACTGATTGCTCTGACTTAGGTTATCCATATACTGGATACCGCAGTCCTTCGGTTCTGCTCCATTGACACCAAAATAGGTGTTAAATTCCCCCTCTTTAATCGCAAAATAACTCTCGTTAGGCTGCAATCCAAGATTCACGACATCCCGCGGGAAATAGTTATTGTACCTGCACAGACGACCGTAATTAGCGCTGATCGGCTCATATAAGAACTGCCATGTAAGCACAAGCGACTGCCCGTCTCTCACCACGATCTCAGTCTGGATCAGTTCGTCGTCTCTCACCGCCTGTTCCAACTGGTCATCCGTACTGTCAGCGTACTCATTCAATGTCTTCCCGGGATTCGTTTCATAATCACCTTCTGCCTTCGATGCATCTTCATACTGAATGCCGGCATCGCCGCCTGTCGTCCCGCCAGGCTGCTCATCCGCAGCCCTGTTCTCCGGTACCGGGATCGCAGCGATAACAATCGATGTGATCATCAACATCGCGGCGATACTTCTCCGCACCGTTTTCTTCAATCTTCTCCTGGATTTTTTCGATACTGTCTTTTTGGCCATCGTCTTTTCCTCATTCCCTTACACATTCTGTCTATCGTCAATGCAACTGATCAATTCTCTTCTTTCACTCTCTTTGCTACCACAACAAACCTTCCATCGGTCTCAGAATTGTCACAAGTCGACAACGTCAGCAATTCATCTCCATAGCTTGCTTTCACACCGGTATCATAAAGCGAGAGTGCTTCCATCTCCTGCATATTGGAATCAAATTCCTTCTCAGAAGCCGCATCCAGAAACTTATAATATTTAAATACCACGTCTTCTTCGTTATATATTCTTGAACGGAACACATACATGACCTCGTAAGTTCCCTTCTTGTAGATCGTGTCAAACTGAATCTTGGAATGCTTCTTAGCATATTCTTCACTGCTGTACTTATTTAAACCACCGAACATCTTACCGGACTTCATATGATGCCCGTAAATGATCAGATTCGTATTTCTCTTCACCACATCACAGTCTTTATCCAGAAACAGGCTTCCATTCTTATCATACTCCTGGTCAAAATTATGATCCAGATAATACTCATTGTTAACCGTCTGCATCACAGGATAATCTATATTTGTATCGTCAATTTTCAACCATCCGATTAGCTTTTTGTTCTTATTATATAAAGTCTGGTACTCTTCTAACACTTCCAGCTCAATCTCTTCTTCCTCCGTATAATGAATCTGATGAAAAAGAGTACCGGTCTTCGCACCGCTTCCTTTCAACTGTGCCAGATTCTCATAGTCGGCTTCCGTCCTGTCCGCAAAATAATAATAAACACCGAAATAACCAAAACACATGATCGCGATGAGGGAACACAAAACAACTGTCATCCTGCGGCGTTTCTCACGTTTCTTCAATTCACGGAAGATTTCCCGCTGCAGCTCATCATCCAGTTCTTCCTGGATGGGACGGATATCTGCCCTCTTAGCCTGGTTCATATGACTGCCTGTCTTCCGGCTCGGGAATCGGCTTCTCTTCTCATTCTCAGTCGGAAGCCTGCTGTCCCTGTTGTATCCCTGTTTCTTAAACGTCTGTGCAAGCTCATAAATCTTATCATCAAAATCATTTCCGACTGCCGTTTCAAAGCGATACTTTCCGGATTGCATATCAGCATACAGCGTAATCACTTCTCCCGGCTGCTCCATATTGACTTGTGCTTTGATCTTATCAATCTTTGCCTGATCCCGCAGAGCCGCCTGATAGTCCGCCTCTGTCCGGAACCTTCTGCCGGCAACTTCTAATCCCGCCATGGGGATCTCCCCTTTATTATAGTATGCTCTGAGCCAATAAAGCAGTTATCCAATATTGGCATATAGTATAATTTTACTATATATTGAGATTTATGCAAGTGTTTTGTCAAAATTTACACAAGATATATGCGATAAGGCACGGCAAACAGCCAGATTTGCGTACATGCTCTGTGTAGTCCTTCTCTCAGAAACTTTGAATCCGTAAATAGTAACGGAATTTTCTATATGATAAAACAAGGACTCTCGTGACGAGAGTCCTGTCTTACTCCATTACAGTCCTACTAGGCTTTTACTCTTGATCTTGAAGGCAATCGTCTTCGTTCCTCCATAATTATGAAGACCATGGATCGTTACTTTTGCAGTTCCTTTGTTGATATTATTACTGTATCCCACGATCTCATATTCCGTAGCAGGTAACGGCGTACCGTCTATCACCACCTGCATATCGGACGGATTCAACGTAATCTCCTGTCCGGTATACAACTGCACAGGTATTGTCACCTTCGCGCTGGAAATACTGGCCGGCACGATCCTGAATGCTCCTGAAACACTTCCCGTATAATTATTTCCTACCGCATCTACAGATACATTGATCGTCGTTCCTACCGGAATGATATCTTTCTCATCAACAACCTCCCCCGCTTTTCGCAGAGTCGTTTTCTTATTGGTACCGGCAATCTCTACTTTGGTGTTCGCACTATAGGTATATTTCACCTTCTTATCATAGTCTTTACCTGCGCTCAGCCGCCCGCCGTCCGTATCCAGCACACGTACTGTCGTCTTGTAGATATTATTCTTATTCTGGTAAACCTTATCCGCTGCATCCACCTTCAGTTCGCTGATCTTCTGTGGCGTAACTTCAAATATCTTATCAATACTGCCGCCGAAGTTCCCTTTTCCTTTAATGATCACTCTTGCATTCTTGCCCAGCTTTTTGTTCTCTTTATAAGATAAGGTATAATCGGTACCCAGCTTCAAAGTCTTACTACCATAAGTCACTATAGGCTGCGGCTTGCTGCCGCCTTTACAGTAACGATAAGAACTGTTCATTTCAATCTTTATCTGTATGGAATTCAGCTTACGTGGAGAAATCTTAAATGTTTTCTTAATGGTTCCGCTGTATGCTCCCATACCCGTAAAGACAACCGTCGCCTTCCCGGCTTTCACATTATTCTGATAAGATATCGTGTAGTCAGTGCCTTGTATAAGTCTGACTTCATGCATATTACCGTCTTCACCCTTGACATTGACCGTTACTCCTACCCGGTTCAAAGTGATCTCCTTACCTGTATAGACCGGCTCGGCAGGACTAAACTCCATGCTCACTTTCGCCTTTGACAAAGATGCGACCGCCTTGATCTTAAATGTAACTCTCTTGGTGCCGACAAATCCGCCACCTTTTACGCCTTTGATGAAAACTGATGCAGTTCCAACTTTTACATTCGTACCGTCATATGCCACGGTATAATCCTTATTCTCCTCCAGCAGTCGCCCTTTGTATTTGACTACCGGCAGCGGTTTGATCTCTTTACCCGTGTACACCTGATCCGGTATCTTATTGACCGTCACCTTAGACATCGGAACGCCATCCGTGATCACAAACTCAAACGTGCGCTTCCCGGTATAATTCCCAATACCCGTCACGGTGATTGTGCGAGTGCCGATCTCCGTATAGCTTTCTTCCGGTATCGTATAATCTTTGTTTTTCTTCAGTTTCTTTCCGTTCCACTGCACTGTCGGGACCGGTTTCTGCGCCTTTTTATTATACAATACCGAAATGTCATCTATGATGACATCCGAACTGTTCATATCTATAGGCAGTATCGTAAATGTCTTGACCAGCTTGCCCTCATAGTTCCCTTTACCTGTGATCGTGACTGTCGGCGCCTTTTGAGAATCCTTGTTTGCCGCATTGACATTATTCTTGTATGTTATTGTGTAGTCCTTCTTCTCCTGAAGCCGCGTCTTATGATCATATACCCTGATCTCCGGCTTGATCGCCTTGCCGGTATAGGTATACTCCTTAAGTGCAGAAGACCACAAGCCGGACGGAATGCCTCCACTCGGTATATCCTCTTCCAGCACATCCGAATCGTCTGAATCCTCTCCTTCGACATTGGTACTGGTATAGTAAGAGAACTTCACAAATTCACTGTCCGGATATCCTTCCTTATAGGCGAATGCCCAGATCACCGTATATCCATTGATCTCAATGGGATACGTATAGCGGTTGCTTTCCTTTGTCGGCGGTTTGCTGGCATCCAATGTATAATAGATATCTGCCCCCTCCGTGTCACAGGACAGCGTCACCTTCGTTCCCCTCCGAACAGCGGTTCCGGTTGCTATGCTTGCCTTAGGCTTCGCCACCTTCTCCTTGGAAATCCACTGTTCCCTTACGGAAACCTGAATCTTGACTAACAGCGGATCTACAGCGCCTTCCGGAACTTGCGGCCCGGCAACATCCGCCGGCAGAACCACCGTTCCCTGCAGCTTAAAGGTCTGTGCTGTCGGGCTTGCAGCGCTGTAGGAAGTGCCGTCTACGGGCTTTCTCTCCCATATCACCTGTGTGGTTTCCGTTATCTCTTCCGTCTCGTTTACAGTCACCTCACCATCTGTCGCCCCAATATTCCGGGTCTTGATGGTCACACTACCCGGAAGCGCCATCTGCTCTAACGGCGTGCCGTTCTCAATATTGATCACCGGCTGCGGCGCGATCACACGCAGAAACGCTCTGGTCTTCTCTACTTCCCTCTCTATCACTGTCAGAGTTCCCGGCTGATATGTTATGTCATAGTTTGCTCCGGCTTTCGCTCCCGATGCAGTGATCAGATAGGTTCCGGGTTCATCCATACTCTCTATATCGCAGATAAAGGAAGGCCCCTTCTCAAATGTATCCTCCCCAAGGAATCCGGAATTTTCAGCCTCAACAATCTCGTATTCATACTGAGGAAAATCGTCCCCCGTTCTCAATTCCATATCCTTTACTTTGACAACGACTGGTCTTGGCGTGATCGTAAAAGGATATTCTTTTGTATACTTGTAGGTTCTGCCCTGCGCAGATGTACCCTCTGCCGTCACCTGGAGTGCATACTCCCCGGCATCTGTCGGCCAGACTATCTTGTCTTTGTCATCTACGACAGGAGGCGCGCCGTCAGCTTTGGTGCCTGCTATGCTATAAGTAAAGGAGAAGTCTATCTTATCCGCATCTGGGTCGTCCTTAGAATCGACAGAAGCCTTCGGATCGATCTTAAAAGTGATTGCTTTCCCGTCATAAATCTTATTGGACACCTCAATGCCCTCTATTATGACCGGATACCCTTCCTTGATCGTCAGCTTTCCAGGCTCATACACCATCAAATAATTTGGACCGGCATATGCACCAGTGGGCATGATCGTATATTCACCGGCTACTTTCGTGTCAGCATTGCATGTAAAACGCGGCTTTTGTTGGAATTTATTGGTAATCTCCTCATCCTCGGAAGTTCCTTCCGTATCCTTTCCATCTTCATCCGGAAATCCCTTGACATGATAACCAAACTCAGGTAAATCGTCATTCACTTTAATTTCTGCATCATCTGCCTTAATAGTCACTGGTCTCTTCTTGATGTCAAAGTTAAACTGTTGATTTCCTTTATAGCCATCGGAGGATGCCTTTATCTTAAGTTTATACCGACCGGCGTCTGTCGGCATATGGTCATTTATTGTATCAATTGCATTGCTGTCGCCTTCCTTTGATGGATATATGAGTTTTTCATCGCTATCTGTTATACCGAAAATACTGTATGAGTATGATATATTCGGTATAGTTACTTTATCCCGATCAACTCCATTTATCTTTAGCTTCTCGATCTCACATACAGCCGCCTTACCATCATATATCTTATCGGATATGATGTCGCCGCCGATCGTCAGTGTTTCTTTGTCAAGAATTGTCAGCGTTCCCTGTTGATATCTTATCTCGTAATTCGGCCCGGCATCTGCTCCGGATACGGAGATCGTATATCTGCCCGGTTTGTGGTATTCCACATTATCACAGGTAAATACCGGTTCGGTCGTGAACTTATCCCCACCTACAAGTCCACTGCTTATATACTCGATCTTCGGCAGATCTTTTTCTTCATCCGTAATCTTGATCTGTATATCCTTCGCCCTTACCGTGACCGGTCTCTTTGTAATATCGAAGGAATACTCCGCCGCACCTGTATAGTTATACTTATTATCACCACTGTCTCCCGACGCCGACACCTGCAGTTTATACGTCCCGACATTCTTCGGCAGACCGGTGATCGTACCTCCTACGCCGCTGATCGTACCGTTGGTTTCCGGATAGGGGTTGCCATCCGGACTGCCATCATAAACGGTGCCAGTGATCTTGTACGAAAATTCTATTGACGCAGTCACATCCTCCACTTTGGCGGCACTTCCTTCACCGATCTTCGCCGTTGCCTTCAACACACCGGCATATGCCATCGGTTTGCCGTCATAAGTCTTATCCGTTATCGAAATGCCCGAAATAGACACGGTTGTATTCACCGGAGTCGGCGAATCCGTACCGTCTTCTGCCAAGGCACTAGATTCCGTCATACTTCCTGTACTATGCTGCTCATCGGCACTGTCAAAAACGGCTCCCGTATCCGGATCGATATCGTTCGGCATATCTGTATCTGTACTTTCGCTGCTGTCCTCGTTTTCTTCCAGATCAGCCTCTTCTTTGGGAGCAGCATCGTCCGCTGCATCTCCATTTCCCGGTATGTCATTCTCTTCCGTGGGAAGATCATTGTCAGATACATTCTCCTCACTCTGAGACTCCGAACCGTCGGCCGGATCTTCATTCTCCCGGGTGTCTGTATCATCATTAACTTCGGCATCCGACACATCCCCGGCATTATCCTGCGGCATTTCTGCATTACTTTCTTCTGCAAGATCGTATGTCTCGGCTGCCTGTACCCTGAGCATGCTGACATCCATACTGCTTATCAACACCGCTGCTGATAACAGCATAGCTGCCAATCTCATATATTTTGGGTGAGATATTCTATTCATCTTTATAATCATGCCTCCTTCTCGTTTCCCCTTCTTCTATGAATTATACCTAAAATGAAATACATTGTAAATGCCGAACGCACATTAAAGTACCTGAAGTTTATATATAAATTTTCAGTAACACATACACCATACCCACATAAGATAAACCATAACTAACATTTGGAGGCACAAAAACATGAGCGATTTATCAGCAACTCACTGCGGATGCAACAATAATAACGGCGGTTTCTTCGGCGGTGGATGCGGTTCCTGGATCTGGATCCTTATCCTTCTTGCATGCTGCAACAACAATAACGATGGATGTGGGTGTGACGGCGGCGGATTCGGCCTTTTCGGCGGCTCCGATAACAACTGCTGCAATACCCTGATCTGGTTACTGATCCTCTCCAGCTGCTGCGGCTAAAGGACAGGACGACAGTCCCCTTCACATCTATATAGTTCACATCTGGGAAATAGGCTCTGGCTCCATCGGAGCCTATTTTCTCATATCATGGATAAAGGGGCAGTATTTTTATACCACTCATAAATCTATCCTAATGTACATAAGCATACTATAGGCACATGTGGGTGTGATCACAGGCATCAGAAAGGCACACGATCTATGGAAAACAATCATGAAGAAGCAGCAAATGTTATGGCATTCGATGCCTTATACACCACAAATCAAATACAAAAACTAAAGGTTCTGCTCCCCTACATAGAGCCTTCCATGCAAAAAAACATGGCTGTCTATATTAAATACATGGAGCTTCAGTATACAATGCATTATGTCCGCCGGCATCCTTTCCAGATCAGCGGTTGCAGCATCCGGGATGAACAGAAACAGAAACCCGACCTGCAGTCACTGTGCCTGCAGCTTGGCCTCTACTCTTCCCCGGAAGAGATCAGGCAGCTGGAACAATTCCGCAATATGCTGCAGACCATGGAAACCTTTCAGGAAATGTCACAGACGATCTCGGCTCTGCAGGAAATATTCCCGGATATGTCTGCGTCCTCCCCCTTCAGTGGTTCTCCTTCCGAAGAATCAGATGCCGGACCTGACACATTCGGGACTGGCTCCTTTTCCATGATGGATATGCTTATGAATATGCTGACACCGGAACAGAAAGAAATGTTCGAAATGTTCCAACAGCAGAATCTCGAACCGTATCATTAATTTAACCGAAACAGGAGGAACAAATCTATGTCCGGAAACTGGATGGATGATCCCGCCGTCTCCAAGATCGACAAAGCAAAACTCAATTTTCTACAAGCCCTTGTATTCGAGAGTCAATCCCTGAAAAAAGAACAGATGATGCCATTCCTAATGTCTATCGCCAAGCGGGGGATGGACCAACACATTTCATTCAGCAACGAAGAGATTGAAACGATCACAGCTACGATCCGTAAATACTCCACCGCCGAAGAATTGGATAAAATCGATAAACTGATGAAACTGCGAAAAAAATAATTGAATAAAATCTTAAAGCAGCAGATGGCCAGAGAAAAGATCACATAAAAACCTTCTCTCTGACCACCTGTCATCTGCTTTGATAACCCTAATGAAATAATTTATCTATCATTCATCATACTGCCTATTTCTGTACTATATTGACGATCCTGCCTGGTACATAAATCTCCTTGACAATCGTTCCGGTAAGCTTATCGGACACGGTCTCTTTCGCCTTGGCAATGACCGCCTCTTTCGGATCGTCTTTACCGATCATAAGCGTAGCCCTCGTCTTACCGTTGATCTGCACCGCGATCTCCACAGTGGATTCTACTGTCTTGGCCTCATCATATCCCGGCCATGCAGCCTGATACAGCCTGCCTGCAAACCCGGCCCTTTGCCATAATTCTTCCGTGATATGGGGCGCCACCGGATTCAACATGGCAAGGAGTGTCTTGTATTCGCCTCTTGTCACCGCATTTT
>CAMWLJ010000043.1 GCA_947175055.1 uncultured Lachnospiraceae bacterium
AAGCCCTCTGCTGATCCTGTCACAGCAAAGGGCGCATCATGCGCGGTACCACCTTAGTTTCTCACTCATCGATTCTCAATTCTTTCAAATCTGATCCGCTAACGGGGATCGGGCGGGAATACCTACTAAGCTGCCTGCCATAAAGCTGCAACGCAACTTCCGTTCAACATTCCGGTTCCGAAGCTACCTTCCACAATTCCTCTCCGAAGCAGCCTTCCAGCCTGCGGCTGCTCTCTCTGGCGGCGGTCAAAAGTGTACTCCTCTTCGTCATCACCTGTAAGGTATTTGTATACATCTGCCTTCGATCGACAAAGGCAGATGTTCTGAAAACTACTATAAGGCAGAGCACCTTACGCTGTCAAGTACCTGCCTGCATTTTAACACTGTCTAAAACCTTAAGCCCATTCCAAGTGTCTACGTTCCACTCCGGTCGGCGCTTAGCAAACGTCCCTCGGACGTTTAGCGCCCTTCAGCAAGAGGGCAGATACCTGAATCCGTAAATAGTAACTTTATATATATTGTATATTTCCAATATTCCCAAAATGGTATTATAATACGATATCGTAAGCAGGTAGATCGTCTTCACAGACAATTTTCCGATAAAGTCAGTTGCAAGTGTGTGTGATTGGAAATCGCCAAAGACGAACTGACCAAAGAAAAGAAAGGACTGAATCTTACTATGAACAAAGACTTGACCAAAGGTGACCCGCAGAAAGTCCTCTGGGCCTTCTGCCTTCCCATGTTCGGAAGCATCATCTTCCAACAGCTCTATAACATTGCCGACTCCCTCGTGGCCGGCCGGTTTATCGGAGAAAATGCCCTGGCCGCCGTGGGAAACAGCTATAATATCACCCTGATCTTCATCGCCTTTGCTTTCGGCTGCAATATGGGATGTTCCGTCATCGTCTCCCAACTGTTCGGTGCCAAAGATTACGCCCGGATGAAAACCTCTGTCTATACCACCCTGATCGCCAGCGCCGTACTCTGCGCAGTGCTGATGTTTGCCGGGTTCCTGTCCTGCGACATCCTGCTGCGGCTGATGAAGACACAGGAAGCCATCATGGCGGACTCTGCCCTCTATCTTGATATCTACATACTGGGGCTGCCCTTTTTGTTCTTCTATAACATCGCCACCGGCATCTTCTCCGCACTGGGAGACTCGAAGACGCCGTTCCTGTTCCTGGCCTTCTCCTCCACGGCAAATATCGTGGTGGACATCCTGTTCGTCGTCTCGCTGCAGATGGGTATAGCAGGCGTGGCGTGGGCAACCTTCCTCTGCCAGGGTATCAGCTGCGTTTTCTCTGTGCTGCTGATCTTAAAAAGACTGGCAAAGATCGAAGTACCGTCCGGAAATGCAAAAATCGAAATTTTTTCCTGGGACCTGTTAAAGAAGATCCTCACCATCGCCATCCCCAGCGTCCTGCAGCAGTCCTTCATCTCCGTCGGCAATATTCTGGTACAGGGCTGTATCAACAGCTTCGGCGTCAGTGTTGCCGCCGGCTACTCCGCGTCCATCAAATTAAATAACCTGGTCATCACCTCGTTTACCACCATCGGCAACGGCATGTCTAATTTCTCCGCCCAGAACATCGGCGCCAGAACCTATGCCCGGGTCAAAGAAGGTTTCCGGGCCGGATTGAAACTGGTGTGGACCCTCTGCCTCCCGCTCTGCCTGCTCTACTTATGCCTGGGCAAGTATCTGCTCCTGCTCTTCATGGACCAGTCCTCTGTCAAGGCGCTGCAGACGGGACAGCAATTCCTGTGGATCGTCTCCCCTTTCTATTTCGTGATCTCCGCCAAGCTGATCTCCGACGGCGTCCTGCGGGGTGCAGGTGCGATGAAACAATTTATGACCGCTACTTTTACAGATCTGATCCTACGAGTGATGCTGGCCTTCGTGCTCTCCGCAGCCATGCGCTCCGAGATTGGCATCTGGCTCTCCTGGCCCATCGGCTGGTGCCTGGGAACGGTACTCTCCCTTCTTTTCTACAAAAAGGGAGAGTGGCACGCAGGCTCCTAGACCAGACACTTTCCGAAAGGCACGGCGCACTATCTGCCTTCTGCCAGCCGGACTTCCACCTGTTCCAGCAATGACTTGTCGATAGATCCTTTGAACATATCCTGATACCCCCGCACGGAGCGTCCCATATATTCTTCCGCGATCGTCGTCAAGTCAAGCACGTCCCGCAGCTTCTCCACGATCTCCGGTTCCGCCTTCAGCTTCCACATCGGCGTATCCAGATCATAGGTCTGCCCAAGCGGCTCCACCAGCTGATAGGATACCGTGTAGGTGCCGGCATGCAAGTGGCACACCCCTTCCTGCACATCCGCAAACATGGGATTCGTCCGATCCTCATAGATCTCCTGAGGCGCCTGTGGCAGCGTAAGAAGCGCGCTGCAGTTGAAGGGTACCGTCACGGACAATGTCACATGCTCCCTGTCCGTCAATTCCCAGCTGCAGGCATAGACACCGGAAGCAGAGTCGTAGGATGCCTCCATACTGCGCACCCGCCGGTTCAGCGTCGGTGCAAACCTGGCCTTTCTGAAGCCCGGCGCCTCATCTATGCTGTCGATACCGGCCGCATGGCGGAACATCCATTCCAGCACGGAACCGTATGAGTAATGGTTCATGCTGTTCATGCTTGTTCCCGAAATAGTGCCGTCCTCCAGCAGGCTGTTCCAGCGCTCCCATACGGTGGTCGCCCCCAGCTTCACCTCATACAGCCAGCCCGGGTATTCCTCATTCAATAACAAATGATATGCCAGCTCGTCCAAACCGTTGTCCGACAGGATATTGCTCATCAACGGCGTTCCCACAAACCCTGTCCGCAGCTTGCCGTGGCTGAACTGGAACAGCTGCAGAAGCTGCTGCTTCGCCAATTCCTCATTCTCCGTAAGATGATATTTCAACGTCAGAAGCAGCGCCGTCTGAGTCTTGATGCAGCACCTGCCGGTGGCGCTGTAGTATTCCTTTTTCACTACTGCAAACTGCTCCCCGGAGAGCCTGTCATATCGCTCCTCTTCTTCCTCGTACCCCAGCACATGAGCCGCCTTCGCCACCAACCCGGCGCTCACCGCATAGTAGAGATTGGCGATAAAGCCCTCGTCCGTGGCGCCCAGCACCTGCTCCGAACCACCCTCCGGATGGTCCAGCGCCAGCCAGTCGCCGAAGTGGAACACCTTCCGCCAGCCGTGGTCGTCTCCGTCCACCCGGCTCACATAGTCCACCCAGCTTCTCATGCTCTCAAACTGTTCTTCCAGGATGCTCTTGTCCCCGAAGAACAGATACAGGTTCCAGGGAATGATACAGGCCGCATCGCCCCACACGCAGGCAGAATCTTCCACCCCGCAGGAAGGCACTACATGAGGCACCCCGCCGCCCAGGGCGTGCTGCTCCTTCCCCATATCGTACAGGTACTTCGCATAGAATGCGTAAGAATCCGTCAGATACATGGCTGTCGGTGAGAATACCTGGGCGTCCCCCGTCCAGCCCATGCGCTCGTCCCGCTGCGGACAGTCGGTGGGCACATCTACGAAATTATCCTTAAGTCCCCAGCGCACATTCTCGATAAAGCGGTTGAGCAGCACATTGCCCGTCTTCATGAATCCGATCTCCTGGAAATCGCTGTAGATCGCCAGTCCTCTAAAGTCCTCTTTCTTCAGATCCGGAATGCCCTGAATCTTCACATACCGGTAGCCATAGAACGTAAAGTGGGGCATGATCACCTGCTCACTGCCGTCTGCTATATAGATATACTCGGACTTCGCAGTTCTGAGATTTTCATTGTAGAAATTGCCGCCCTGCAGGATCTCGCCCGTCTGGATATGGATCTTCGACCCTGCCGGCTGCTGTACCCGCAGCGTGAAGAGTCCGGTGATCTCCTGCCCCAGATCGAAGACCAGCTCTTCCGCAGGCGTATGAATCAGTTCCACCGGCTCGAACGTCTCGTGCACCGTCACCGGCAGGCTCATCCGCTCCGTCAGTGCCCCCTTCGGCGGCTCGCAAAGCTGCGCTTGGCAGATTGCCATCTCCGCCAGCGTATCGTCCCGCAGCTCCCCGTCATACAGGTTGGAAAAGGCGATCTTACTGCGCCGCACGCTCCAGCTCTCATCCGTTCCGATCACTTCCTCAGAGCCGTCCTCATAGACGATGCGCAGTTCTGCGATCAGCTTCCACTCACTGCCGTAGAAGCCCACATCCTCCAACGCCGCATAGCCGAATCTTGCCTTATACCAGCCGTTGCCCAGCAGGACCGACAACCGCCCCGAAGACTGCAGCAGACTTGTCACATCATAGGTCTGGTACTGTACCCACTCGTTGTAATCATTGCTGTAAGGCGTCAGATATTCTTCCCCGATCCTCTGTAAGCTGCCCGCCGCATCCCCCTGCTTCGCCTGGTAGAAGGCCTCGTACAGCCCCAGGCCGCTGATATAGAGTCTGGCCCATCTGACCGGTTTGTCCACCTGCACATCCTTTTCAAAATAAGGATGCCGCTTCTCCTTACTGTCACAGGTAATCCACTGCCCGCACCAGTCTTCCTGCATCTTGGCCGTCTCAAACCACTGTACCGCTCCCACGGCCTCTTCTCCCGCCTCACTGCGCACCGTAACAGTCCAATGATAGCGGGTGTACGGTTGCAATGCCAGCGATACCGGATATGCCAGACTGTCCGCATTGGTGTCAAAACCAGAATCAAACAGGATTTCTCCCATGCCTTCATCCAGTGCGATCTGCAGCCGGGCCGACTCCTGCCTCCTGCCCTCGGCTTCCTTCACCTTCCATGAGAAAACAGTGCGCGGCATTCGGAATCCCAGCGGGTTCGTCAAATGATTTACTTTCATGTCATAAATCTGCATACAATATCCCTCCAATTTCTTTTATTCAAATTTTCTTACTGTATCCCCTTATGCTTCCGCTCTACAGAAGCATAAATCCATGCGGAAACTGCCACATTTCAGACATTCCCAAGTATGAGAATGATCAGCAGAACACATCTGCATAAAACCGGCGTTCCCTGCCGTCTATGTACATATCATCCGTTATTTTTAATTTTCCCGTATACTTGATATCCTGAGAGGATGCCCCGATCATCACCTGTACTGTGCCGGCTTCGATCTTCCACCGCAGTTTCTTGTCCAGGAACGCAAACTGGCTCGGGTCGGTCTCGAAGGTGATCCGTCTGGCTTCTCCCGGTTTCAGTTCCACCCTGGCAAAACCGGCAAGCTCCATGACCGGACGGGTCATACTGGCATATACATCTTTCAGATACAGCTGTACGATCTCTGTGCCTGCCGTCTTACCCGTATTTTTGACCGTGACCGATACCTGAAAACGTTCGTCCGGGCGAAGCATCTTCTGCTCCTGGGACTCCTCTCCCGCCCGGACAGCCTCCTTACTGCCGCAGCAGAAATCACTGTATGCAAAAGAAGTGTAGGACAGTCCATATCCGAAATAGTACCGGGGCGTGTGGGGCAGATCCACATAATCAGGAAAGCCGATGCTGGCTCCCTGATGCCATGAAGAACCGTTGGGATGATTATAGTAGACCGGAATCTGTCCGGCGTGATATGCCACCGAGACCGGCAGCCTGCCGCAGGGATCATATGCTCCCGTCAACACGTCAACGATCGCCTCCGCGCCTCTCTCCGAGGGATTCCACGCCTCGATCAGCGCCTGCAGGCAGGCATCCGCCCCATCACTGGAAACCGGCCTGCCATTAAAATGGATGCCGATCAGGGGCTTGCCGACCGCCGCCGCTTTACGCAGAAAGACTTCCTGACATTCGGGCAGATTGATGTCCGTGCCATCCACACCCTCTCCCATGGTGGCTACCGAGCAGGAGCCGTGCTTGCCTCCCAGCGTCATGATGCACAGATCCGCCTGCGCAATCAGAGCCAGCGCCTCCTCATGGCGGCTCATATCGCTGCCCGCCGCCGGATAACCGTAAGCGTAGCCGATCTCCGCCTCCGGCAGCCGCTCTCTCAGTTCCTCCAACAGGCTCTTACACCCTGGCTTAATCTGCCGCAGGACGGCCGCGAACTCCTCTGTCTCGTCCGACTGGATCTGCGTCCCCGGAATATACGGCACCTCTTTTTCCCGGTTGACAGCCGCCTCGCCAATCCCGGCGATAGAATTCGCCACGGCATGCACGGCCTCCACCATGCTCAAATGCGTATAACCGCCAAAAAAACTGCCTGCATTCTGTGCGTGGCAGCCGACCACCGCGATCCTGCGGACACTCTTCCCAAGCGGAAGGGTCCCGTCGTTCTTGAGTAAGATCAGGGACTCTCTGGCGGACTGCAGCGTCACCTCCGCATCCTCCTTCCGGTAGAAAGCCGCTTCAAAGGCCGCATCCTCCAATGCGTAAGGATGTTCAAACAGACCCATGCGGAACTTTGCTTCCAGCACACGCCTGACGGCCCTGTCCAGAATGGCCATATCCGCCCGGCCGCTCCGAAACAGCTCCGCCAGTTCGTCATTGTAGGCGGCGCAATTTGGCATCTCCACGTCCATCCCCGCCTCCATGGCATATAGCCCGGCTTCCGTCACACTCTCATACATGTTCTGGATAGTATGGATGTTCTCAATAGCACCATAGTCAGCTACCGCCAGTCCGTCAAACCCCATCTCCTCCCGCAGGATCTCCGTCAGCAGCATCGGGGAAGCGGAGGCCGGTTCCCCGTCAAAAGTACAATAGCAGGGCATCACACCGCGCAGGGAAGCCTCCCGGATAGCCGCCTGAAACGGCTTGCCGTAGATTTCCTCCAGCAGCCTTCTGGGCGTGCGGCTGTCGGCCCCATGAATACCGCCCTCCGAATTGTGGAATCCCATGAAATGTTTGGCCACCGCCTCAGAATAACGCTTATTCCCTGTCTGCGTGGACACCTCCAGCCCACGCTCCTGAATGCCCCTGGTGTAGGCCGTACCCATGGCCGCTGCCAGGACCGGATCCTCCCCGTAAGTCTCTCCCTGCCGACCCATCCTTGCATCCCGGGAAATATCCAGGACCGGCGCCAGCGTGTGCGTAAACCCGGCGGCATTTTCCTGTCTCGCCACGATTTCTCCGATCCGCTCTTCTAAGGCCGGATCCCAGGAGGAAGCTCTGCCGATTCCGGAAGGAAAACTCGTGGCATCCTGAATAAAAGCACCGCACAATCCTTCCATATGAAAGATGGCCGGAATGTGGTGCGGACTGTTTTCCATCACCATGGCCTGTACTTTCCGTTGAAAAGCAGCGGCCTCCTTTGCACTGCCCAGCATCCGCACCTCCAGCGTGGAAATCTCCCCGATTCCATATCTGCAATGCTGCTCAATCTCCTCCTCTCTGCCTGCCGGCACCAGTACACAGTTTACCTGTGCCATTTTTTCTTCCAATGTCATCCTGCCCAACAAGTCCACCGCCCGCTCGGCCGGTGTCAGAGTGCTGTCCAGATACTTGTCCATTTGCTTCTCCTCCCTCTTATATCTGTTCCTGTCATAACAATTCGTCTTCCTGCTCTTTTACAGCCAGAACCGCCATCCCCGGACGGGCCGGAAGAGAAATTCTGGTTCTGCCGGCAGCGCCATGCAGCACGGTCTCCCTCGTCATCTCCCACACGTCGATCACCTCTATACGATATTGCCCGGCTTCAGGCAGATTCAGCCATCCAAAGCAGGGACAGGTGCGTCCGTAATAGCGAAGCAGCCAGGTATCCGTTGAAATCACTTTCGGAACCTCCGCCATCAATCCGCTCAGATTTTCCACCGGCGTACGCTCGAGCAATCTGTTAAAATGCCTGTCAGCATCTGTCATTTCCTGCTCCGTCTTCCCGTTAGGGTTCGTATGCGGCCCATGAGCCGCTGCCCTGCCGCAGCCCGGCAGTTGTACCAACAGTTCCTGCAGAAAGCGGATCCGCGGCTCACTCTCTCCGTGCAGTACGCCGCCCTTGCCCCACCAGAGCACCGCATCTTCCCTGTGGAAAGTCTCGCCATGCGTGCAGTACCCGCCTCTGGACACCGTCCACCAGAAACGGTCTACCATGTCGAAGGCCGACAGATTCCCCCATCCGTACTCCAGATCTCCCTCATAACCGCATTCATCGATCAGAATCGGCAGACGATACTCTTTCTTCCAGGCAGGAATAAAATCAATATTGCCACTCTGAATCGAGCAGTGTGTCATCCATGCTCTCTTCGGATAAAGCTGCAGGATCTGGTGAATGGAGATCAGATGATGATAAGGATCTTCCCTCTGCAACAGACTACCATAGGCGTCCCAATCCTGCATGTCCTTCTTCATCAGCATCTCATATTCGTTAGCCAGGCTCCACCAGACGTTGTGATATGCCGCCAGCCTGGCGATGCAGTAGGACACATAGCGCAGAGACGCCTCCTGCGTCATCTCCGCAAATCCCCATTTGTCGTAGGGATGGAACAGGATCAGATCGGCTTCGATTCCAAGTTCAGATAACTGGCAAAGGCGCAGATCCAGATTATCCCAATAAGCCGGCACAATGCGGTTCTCATCCCAGCTGCCGTCTTCTCCCTGCTCAAAAGGATACACCGCCGGATCTTCTTCATTATAGGGCATATATTTGGGAAACAGCAGCATCCGCAACTTATTAAAACAGCTATCCCCCAGTGTCTTCACGGTCTGCTCCTGCAGCTGTACCGGCTGATGGATCCAGGCATAGCAGGTGGTGCCGAAGGGCAGGAACCTGGTTCTGTCCGCATAGACAAACCCGTCTTCCATCGTCTGTACTTTGCCGTGGCATCCCGCCTGCGGCTCCACACATACAAATTCTCCCTCCAGCTTCCACTCCTCTGTCTCTCCGTTTCCTGCCAGCAAGATCCGATACCGATACACTCCCTGCTGTTCCGGCATGATCCTGACCGCATAGAGACCTTCTCCTTTCCGGAAAGCGGATATCGTATAGACAGTATCCGCCATACCGCTGCTTCCTGTTACACTGCAGCAGCCCGGCAGAACCGCAGTCTGCGCGTCATAAGTAAATTCCTTTTCATAAATACCGTATAGGGTGACTTGTTCCATTCTCTTTCCTCTCTCGTCTTTCTGCAATTTTGTTCTTTTTATAATATAAAATTTGTCCGGCAAATTTACTTTTTATATATTACACAGCATATCAGTCTTTCTGTATCATGCCTATGCAAAAAATGGATAATAGGTGTCATTTTCAGTGATTCTTCCGGTGTTCTGAGGGCGTCTCCCCGGTATACTTGCGGAACATCTGCGTAAAGTTAGTGAAATTATCATATCCGACCTTAGAAGCGATCAGCGTGACCGGCAGATCTGTATTCTGAAGCAGCTTCTTCGCATAATCCATCTTCTGTTTCAGGACATACTCCTTGTAGCCGATTCCCATCTCCTTCCGAAACATACGCGAGAAATAGTCCTCGTTGAGAAATACATATTTGGCCGCTTCCCGCCTCGAGATCATCCGTTCCATATTCTCCTCCAGATAGTGGAGAATATCCTGGATACGCTCGCGGGCAGTGTAGGGCATCTCGTCCCCCTCCTTCTCCACAACGATTCTATGATACTGTCTGAGACAGAAGTCCACGCCCCTGCACAGTTCTTCATCGGACGCATAGGAGTGCAGCATCTTCTCATAGGTAAAACTCCTCGTAAACAGATCCTCCAGCGTCTTATCCTGCGCATAACAGGCGATCGAACCAGCCTCTAGAAATCTGCGGATGATCCGCTGCCTGTATCCGTCCGTGAGATACCCTTCCCGCCCGGCATAATGAAGCAGATTGACGATCTGGTTTTTCACCAGCACCGAGTCCTTCCGCACCATCCATTTTCCCCAGGAAGCCGCCTCCGGCATAGTAAGTTCCTCTGGCACCTCTTCCTCGAAACTGCCCTGCTGTTCCATGATGCGGTTACGTATCTTC
Source organism: uncultured Lachnospiraceae bacterium (assembly GCA_947175055.1). Lineage (GTDB taxonomy): Bacteria > Bacillota > Clostridia > Lachnospirales > Lachnospiraceae > UBA3282. The sequence continues at coordinate 9,896 of CAMWLJ010000043.1, forward strand.
ATCTGTTCTATGCAGCGCCGGATCACCTCTTCGATCTCCGGGATTTCGGCTGGCTGCAGGATATAATCAAAGGCACCGTTGTGGATCGCCTCCCTGGCATAGGAAAAATCAGCATGGGAAGTAAGAAAGACACAGAGAATATGCGGGTAGTGTTCCATCTGCCATTTCTGCAGGCAGATACCGTCCTCCCCCGGCATCTCAATGTCTGTCAGCATGATATCTATCGGACACTCCTCCAGGATCTTTCGGGCGTCCGCCGCACTGCCCGCCGTATACACCTGATCGATCCCCAGCCGCTCCCAGTCCACCAGCCGCTCCATTGCCTTTATGATCCTCTCCTGGTCGTCCACAAGCAATATCTTCATCACAGTTCCTTCCTCTGTTCTTATTCCTGCAGTGGCAGGCGCAGCTCACTGACAGCGCCGTCCTGATTGTGAAAATGCCAGTCTGCCGACGTGCCATAATGAATCCGCAGACGGCTTAGAAGATTCAGGATGCCTACCCCGAATTCTTTGGCCGGAATTTCCTCACTCTTCTGGTTTAAAAGAGGCAGCAGCGAGTCCGGATAGCCCGGGCCATTGTCACTCACGGTCAGGGCAAGACATCTTCCCTGTTCCATTCGGATCACTTTCACCTGCACCTGGATCTCCAACGGCCGCTCCCTGTCCGCCTCCGTATACTTGACCGAGTTTTCCACAAAAGTCTGGATTGCCAGGATCGGGATCTCCTCTTCCCGCGCCGCCTGCTCCACCGCCATACTGCAGGTGACCGGCCGGGACGAAAGCAGTTTCTGCATGCCGATATAGTTCTCCACAAATTCCTTCTCCGTCTCCACCATCACTAACGTCACATCCTTTTGCAGAAGATAACGCAGGTGTCTGGACAGCCGCAGCAGAAACTGCTCCGCGCTCTCATATTCCTGCATCATCAGCATGTAGTAAATGTTCTTCAGACAATTGGTATAGAAATGCGGCGCCAGCTGCAGCTGCAGGAACTGAAGTATCGTCTTCTGCCTGGCCAGCTGCTCTTCATAAGTCCTGATCTTATATTGTCCCAGTTCTTTCAGCATCAGCTGTACAGTCTGCCTGACACTTTCGATCTCCGTGATCCTGTTGGGCGCGGTGAAATTCACCTCCCAGTCACCTTTCCTGATATCCATAAGCGTCCGCGTCATATCCGCTAAAGGCTCCGAAAGCTGCTTATAGATAAAACGGTACAACAGCAGAAGCCAGACTGTCAACAGCAGCATCAACACCATAAGCAGAATATGCCAGGGATGCACATACAGCCAGAGACTGCGGGGCAGGATCTCCGCCACCGCCATATCCTCCGCATCCAGACGGTGCAGATAGACAAATTTGTCCCCGACCTGGTTTCTTCCCTGGCACAGCCCTATGCAGTCCTCCCTGGTAAGTCCGGCCTCCTGCCCGCCTGTCCGGTAGAATTCGCCTTCATAGACGATTCCGTAGGACGCCGCTTCCTGCAACTCTTCCGGAAGTCCCTGATTCAGCCTCACGCTCCCGCTGATCAGGGCGCTTTTCTTTTTCATGATGACGGAATAGAACAGAGCGCTCTCCGCCTCCTGCACCAGCTTTGTGTAAGAAAAGGCAGCATCCTCCAATGAGCTTCCCATGCTGCCCTCCATGATCGTCTTCCCGGTGCTCCAGAGCATTTTCGTATCCCCGTAATCCAGCATGCCGTCAGTATAGTACAACACACCCTCTCCATAGTCATAGTTCACAACAAGCGCGCTCAGATAGCGGTTCGATCTTACCTGCACCTGCAGAACGCTCATCAGTTCCTGGATATAGCCGCACTTCTCCGCCTCTGTCCGGTAGCTGCAGATGCCCTGAAAAGCGCTGCTCACGGAATAGATGGAGCCTACGACGTCGTGCAGCCGGCCTATACTCTCCTCCAGCGTTTGACCGTATGCTTCCAGCTCTTCCAGACGGTCCTGATTCTGCTTTCTCTGGTAAGAACCGACCATAACTGCCAGAAATATACCCAGCAGCAGCAGGATCACCACGATAAATGCTGCCAGAAAACCAAATATATGCTGCTTTAACCCGAACATCCTGCCCGCTGCGTGCCTGCTCCCGCCCATATCCACCCTCGACATTCTTTCCCGTGCCGTCTCTGACAATCCTTACTTCATTTCCTGATACCGGATACTGCCCCCAGTCACGAATACCTTCTCATTCATACTCCTCAATCCGCCACTCATCCCGCCAGTCAATATAAGGCATCTCGCCCTCAAAGCGCAGCGGCAGCCACACATAATCCGCGATGGATGTATTCCTTCCGGTATCCTGTACGATGCGCGGATCCATGTTCAGATCTTTCACCTTTTCCCGTTCCTTCTCGTCCGGATGAAATGCCAGTTCAAAGAATCTGCGGTAGGTCTCATAGTCCAGATCCATCTCATCCGGCACCCAGCGGTCGGCACAGGCTATGTACAGATCCTTCTTCCCCGGTACCCGGAACACCGACGAGATCTGCGAATGGAAAGACGTATTGCTCTCATCCCCCGGATGAGGATTTCCCAGCACCCTGTACGGGCCGTGCCAGGTATCGGCAACCGCAGCTTCCGAAGGATTGGGCAGATAACCTGTAGTTCCCGAAGTGATCAGATAATGTCGGCCTCCGCGCATGAAATGTGCCGTCGCCTCCCGCACATAGGGAGGATGCGGATGAGGAAAATGGGTGCTGTAGTATCCGGTGACATCCGTATAGTCTTCCGTGAGATCCGCGCATATAGTCTCGCTGTGCACCCGCTCAAAATAGTAATAAGCCTTCCCATCCTGCGCCACCGCAAGGTCAAAATCCCCTGCGCTCATGCCGCAGGGCCGCAGCCCCTCCCGCACCTTCGTGTAGGGACCAAGAATATGATCGGCCGTAAGTACGGTCTCCGTCTGAGTCTGGTCCCGGTTCATGATCTTTAACCAGCATACGTACTTTTTCGTTCTCGCGTTGTAGATGATATGGGGCCTGTCCATGCAGGACGCAGGATGGAGCGAGGAAGCGGGGTTCTCCGGTTCCGGCGCAATGATCAGTCCCTCATCCTTCCAGTTATACAGATCTTTGGAGGAATAACAGCGCACACCCCAATGCCAGATGCCGTTCTTACCGTCCGTCTTCTCCTTATTCTCCCCATAGAAATAATAAGTGCCGTCCAGGTACATGACGGAACCGCCATGCGCCTGAATCCTTTTGCCTTCCGTATCGAGCCACACCTGACCCGGTCTGATCGAATGATACATATATTTCCCCTCCTATCTGTCCGCTATCCCTTGACGCCGCCGATCACGATACCCTTCACGAAATATTTCTGCAGGAAAGGATAGATGATAAGAATGGGCAATACCGCGATCACCGCAATCCCCATGCGGATACCGACCTGCGGAATCTTCATATTGGAAGCTGCCGTTCCCAGCATACTGGCATTCCTCGTCAGAAATTCGATATTGTTGATCATATTGTTTAAGATCATCTGAATTGTATAAAGTTTCTGTTCTGTCACATAGTATAACCCATTCATCCAGTCATTCCAATATCCTAATCCGACCATCAGGACCAGTGTGACCACCATCGGTTTGGAGAGCGGCAGAATGACCCGCGCCAGGATCTTAATCTCGCTTGCTCCGTCCAGCTTGGCAGCCTCGATCAGGGAATCCGGTATGCTGGATGAAAAGAAAGAGCGCATCATAATGACATAGAATGCATTCATCATCAACGACGGCACAATCAATGCAAATATCGTATTCTTGATATGAAACGTGTTCGCATACATCATATAGGTAGGCACCAATCCTCCGTTAAACAGCATGGTAAAGAACAGGAAGAAGGATAAGAACCCACGGTAGGGAAGGTCACGTCTCGAAAGCGGATACGCAAACAGGATCGTCAACAGCAGATTACATCCCGTCCCGATCACCGTAACGAAGATCGTCATAAAGTATCCCCTGAAAATAGTACTGGCGCTCCTGACGATATAGCGGTATGTCTCCAGGCTCAGCACCTCCGGGAAAAAACTGTACCCGTTCCTTGTCAACGTGGCTTCCTCTGTAAAAGACGCTATGACCATCAGCATAAATGGGAGCACACAGCACAATACCAAAAGGATCATAACCAGATGCATCAATGTCTGTTGTAATTTATCATGTTGAACCATTTTTACCTCCATTCCGAAGCATCACAGATTCCTGGTTGGATGCTTTCTTAAAACAGTGCGTTGTCTTTGTCAACTTTAGATACCACGAAATTGGCAGTCAGTACCAGGATGAAGCCACAGACCGACTGGAAGAAACCGGCCGCCGCAGACCTTCCCACATCGTTCAGGATAATCAGACCCTTGTACACATACACGTCAATGGTCGTCGTCACATCATACAACATCCCGGAATTCATAGGCACCTGATAGAACAGCCCGAAATCGGAATAGAACACTCTGCCCACCGCCAGAAGCGTCATTGTGATGATCGTCGGCCGCAGCCCCGGCAGTGTTACATGCAGGATACGCTGCCACCTGTTCGCACCGTCCACCACTGCCGCCTCATATAAGGATGTATCGATACCGATCACCGTCGCATAATAGATAATGCTGTTATACCCGAAACTCTTCCACAGATTGACGAAAGTCAGGATAAACGGCCAGTATTTGGGTGTCATATACCAGTTGACCCTTTTATGCAGGATCGAGTTATTGATGAATCCATTGTCCGTACTGAGAAACGCGAATGCGATATAACTGACAACGACCATGGAGACCAGATACGGGATCAGGATAAAAACCTGATAGATCTTCTTTGGCAGATTGGCCCTGATTTCGTTCAGTATAATGGCCACTGCAACCGCGAATACCGTTCCCAATACGATAAACACGAAATTATAGCCCAGCGTATTGCGGATGATCATGGCAGCGTCTTTGGTGCCGAAGAGGAATTTGAAATTGCTCAGCCCATTCCACGCACTCCCCAGAATACCCTTGGAATAGTCATATTTCTTAAACGCCAGGCTTAATCCTCCAATCGGCAGATAATTGTTGATCAGCAGATAAATGATACCCGGCAGCATCATCAGATACAGTTCCTTGTGTCTCCACAGGTTGCCAAAGAAACCTCTTTGTTTTTTATTGTCCATTGTTCCCCCTGTTTCCGGCCGGCCAGCTGCGGCCCTGCCGCCTCTTTATGAATCAAACAGGCGGCCAGCAATATGATATGTCCTTTGGCCGCCTGTTTCGCACACTATGCTACTTTTGTCCTATATTCGGAGCTTACTGCGCAAGCCATGCATCCAATTCAGCCTGCATCTTCTCTGCAACCTCATAGAATCCGATCGCTTCCAGTTCCGACTTGATATCCGGAAGGACATCATCCAGCGCCACGCTGCCGGTGCGGAGAGGTTCGTAGTACTTTTCCTCCAGATTCTTGTAGGCAGTCACGAAATCCCCGTATTCGCTGGTATCAAAATAGAAACCGAAAACCTCAGGCATCTTTACCCTGGTGCTCCATTCGTCCACTGCCGCCTGGTAGTCATCCACGGCGGCCGTTGCCTTCACCGGATTCAGCAGGTAATTCGGATAAGCAGCCGTCGCTGCAAATCCGCCGTAAGGCTCTGTTTCCGCGGTCATCCCCTCCGGATAGTCCGCGCGGCCGTCCTCGTTGATCACATAATGCTTACCTTCAATGCCGAAAGAAAGCAGCGTATGAAGTTCGGCATCCGTATAAAGGGCGCTAAGCAGTGTAAATGATTCATCAGGATGCGCGCTGTTTGCGCTGATGCCGTACTGCAGATTGCCAAGATCGGAAGGCGCTGACTGGGGTTCAATGAGCATGCCGCTTACTACCGTATTCGGATACAACTCCTCCAAAGGATCGATATCACCATTGTGCAGAGTAGCAAACGCTGCGCCGGCCGTCACCATGCTGGTGCCCTCCTGGGTATTGCTGATCGCATCCTGCATGATCAGTCCGTCTTGATACCACTGGTTGGTATAACCGCAGAATTCTCTGAACGCATCAGTCTCGAATACACTCTGGATCTCAGTGGAGTCAAGGTCATTCACATAGGCAAAGGACGTTAACCCGACACGCTTCACCCACGGCTGGATCCAGGACATTTCATTGGTGGACTGAGGTACCAGCGCATAGATATCGGGATGAGCCTCATGCACCTGATAGAGCGCTTCCCCCAGACTCTCCATGTCTGTGACGGATGCCGGATCGATTCCCAATTCCTCTACGATATCCCGGTTCATCACCGCGACTTCATAACCGCCATACTGATACTTCCTGACAAGCCCATACATACGGCCATCCACGCTGGAAGCCTTTATTTCCGCTTCTGTGAAGGTGGTCTTCAATTCGTCGGATGCATTGTTGAAACGATCGGTAATGTCCAGAAGCTGACCGTTATTTACATAAGTGGCAAGCGGTGTATTCTCCGGAAAGTAGCATGTCACGTCAAGTTCATCTGTGGTCATGGCCAGATTGATCGACTGGTCAAAATTTCCGATCTCAATGTAGACTAACTTCGTCTGAATCCCGTAATTCTCTGCCAGATGTGCATTTACGGCATCCTGCACTTCCATGATCGCTTCATCCGTGTACGGCGCCAATGTTGGAATATACAGGGAAACCGTTACCATATCCCCGGTATTGGCTGCCGCTGTCTGCGTCTCTCCTTCCTGCGTCTGCGCTGCCGCGTTACCGGCATCTGATGCCCCCGTATCTTTTGCCCCGCCGCATCCGCTCAATAGTCCAAGTGCCATGGCTCCGCATAACAGTGTGGCTGTTATCTTCTTTCTCATCTTTTCCTCCATTCTCCCCTTATATTCTCTCGGGTGTGGTTGTTTGTTACTATGTTCAGTATAGTGGGCATCCATAACGGAAAGTAGCCGTTTTCAGACCTGGACTATCAATTTTCTGACTTTCCGATGAAGCCTCACCTGCAAAATCATTTTTTCCTTCATGCCGAAGCGCCACAGATCTCTGGTTAAGTCAATGACAGCTTGAGCATCATCCGCAGCAATCTTCCGGCGGACCTTCTGATCTGTACCATGCTCACCTCACCATCGCACACTGATCGGTACAGGTTATCAAAATCCTCTTTGGCGCCCGGCATGATCAGATCATTGCCGGCCTGAATACATCCGGCACAGGTAGATGCTTTATATTTACGTCCCGCATTTCCCGCCTGGGATGTGGTACCCCAGTCAGTCATTACGATACCGTCGAATCCCCACTCCTCCCGCAGTACCGTGGTCAGAAGATCGTAATGATTGGCGCAGTGTATGCCATTGATCAGATTATAGGCCGACATCACCGCTTCAGGACGTGCTTTCTTCACACACAGTTCAAACCCCTTCAGATAAATCTCACGGATCGCTCTTTCGGAGATATGCACGTCCGTTCCGTGACGGTTATCTTCTTGATTGTTGCAGGCAAAATGCTTCAGCGTGACCCCTGCCCTGCGGAAACTCTGCAAGCCGTCCGTTACCGCCGCCGCACAGGCGCCGGTGATAAACGGATCTTCCGAATAATACTCAAAATTTCTGCCACAAAGCGGATTCCTGTGCAGATTCATAGAAGGCGCCAACCACAGTTCCACATGGAAGCGCTGCATTTCCCGGCCTTCAATCTCACCGCATTTCCTGCATAGCTCCCTGTCCCAGGTCTGAGCCAGAAGTGTGGCGATCGGTAATCCGGTGGTATATTGCTCATATATCCTGTTGTTTTTTCTGTCTGTAATGTAATCTCTGCCCAGGATTCTACTCACACCACGCACGGAATAAAGTCCCTCCGTTATCAGGTTTCCTGCCTGATCCAATTCAAATTCCGGCAAAATGCGCACGCCGGAACCGCCGTCCGCACAGTGGATATTGGGAATTCCTCTGCGCTCCAGCAATTCTCTTGTCGTATCACAGGAACCAGGTACAAGGTTTACCGGGTAATCTTTCTGGTCGCTGCCCGTGCCCGCACAGACAATGGACGCGCTCTGATCCCCGTCAAAATGACCGATACAAAGATAAGTCAGTTCCTCCGCCGTCAGGGAATCGACCAACTGCTCCAGACTGGCTGTACCGGAACATACGTCCTGAAATGTGGGAAGGTGCTGCCCCTGACAGATACTCTCTCCCGCAGAATTCTCTGTACAAAATGTATAGGAATGAACGACTGTTTCCACATCTTCCGGACAGATACAGATCCTGCGGGCTCGTTCTGCTTCCTCTCTGTCCTGTTTCGACAGTTCCCGTTTCGCCGCACAGATCTCCTCAAACTCACAATCCTTTTGAAACAGTGGCTTGCACTGTTCACTGAGTATCTTTTCCCTCACTGACAACACTGCCACGATGTGGGTATTGCGGGAAGAATTTCCTACCCGTACCAAATATTCTCCCGTCTCCAGCACCCATGCGCTTTCCTTCTCACTGTAAGAAGCAAACAGAGTGACCGGCATGGATATCCTGACACGTTCGCTCTGTCCTGGCGCAAGCACTCCTGTCTTTGCAAAGCCCTTCAACTCCTGCCACGGCTTTTCCAGTTCTCCCTGCGGGGCCGAGACATAGACCTGGATCGTTTCCCGACCGGCAAAGACAGTGCCGCAGTTTTTCACAAGCACCTCCACACTAATCCTGTCTTTTTCCTTTTCGACTGCCTCCGCCGTCATATCGAACTCCGTGTAGGATAACCCGTAGCCAAAGGGATAGGCAGGCTCTATGCCAAAGGTGTCGAAGTACCTGTATCCTACATAGATGCCTTCCGTATAGAATTCATCATCCAGATTTCCGTTCCTGGCTGCAAAAGTATGCGCGGAAGGATAGTCCTCATACCGCTTCGCCCAGGTGGATGCCAGTTTCCCCTCCGGCACGACTTTACCCGTAACCACATCCGCCACTGCAAGCCCGGTAATGCCGCCTGCCTGTCCCACGACCAGAACTGCACCCAGGTTTGACAACTCTCGCAATTCTGCCGTGTCGATCACGTCGCCTACATTCAAAAGCACAACCAGATCCCGATAATTTTTTGACAGGAATGCCAAGTTCTCCTTTTCTTCCGGCGAAAGCAGATAATCTCCTGCCTCCACCTTCCGGTCCGCCCCTTCTCCCGCCGTTCTGGATATCACATAGACCGCCGTATCGGTATCCGCCCTGCTGATATCTTCTTCGGTAATGATCGGCTGTCCATGGGGTACAAGCGGCTCCGCATACATCTTCATGACCCCTTGCAGCAGGTCGCCCCTGGCCGCTCTGCGGATCCTGTCATAATAATCGTCTTCCTCTTCCTGTATGATCTTCTCATAACGATCCAGATATTCTCCAGACACAATCTCAATACCGGCCTGCTTTAACCCGTCTTCTATGCTCACTGCTTCCCTGTCCTGAAAACTGGCGGCTCCCAGCCCACAGGTCACCGTATGTCTGGCGCCGTATCCATACAGAGCTACCCTGCTGCCCTCTTTGATCGGCAGTACGCCTTTGTTTTCCAGAAGCACCATTCCCCTGGCTGCAACGTCTCGTACGATCTTACTGTGCTCCCTTTCCTGTTCCGTGACCATTCCCGGCCGTAATCCATAATATTGATTCATATGCTCCTCCATTCTGAAATGTGATCCGTAAATACATCTTAAAGAGCTTTGCTTCACGAAAATAGCTTTTTCCTGACTTTTGTTATGCATTTTACGACCTGTCCGGCGCTTTTTTCGCAAATCCCGAATCAGCAGAAAACTTTTCATCCACCGGAAACAGGAGTCTGCCGGGCACTCCGGTAAACTCCTGTCCTTCTGTAACGCTTCTGTCCATAATTATCTTTGTTTATTCCACGATCACCCTTGCCCGGTCGATATTGCGTATCTGTGTAAAAGGCGCCGTCTTGTCACCGTCCCGCTCCGACATCACGCGTACCACCGCAAAATAAGTCCCCGGCTTCTCGAATACATGCTCCGCCGTGGCCATTCCTCTCTGACCGCAATCGCGCAGCTCCCACTCGCCTTTCTCCGGGAAGTCCGTCTCTCCCTCGAAGCTCCACTCTACGAAAGTCAGGCTGCCTGCCATATCCGGCACCTCCGCTTCCGCAGTAAAGGAAACCTTCTCACCGGCTTTCACATGTGCACACTTACTGCCGTTGGCCCGCAGACAGACCACCGGCTGCAGGCCGCCCCGCTCGACGGCGGAAGCTGCCACCTGTACATGACCTACGTCCACTGTATATTGACTGGACGGCAAGGGTTCCACCCCTTCTTCTACCCACAGGGCCAGGTCGATCAGCGCCTGCTTCAGACCTGCAATGTAGCTGGTGGCATGCAGTTCGTCCACGGAAGCCGTAATGTCGTCATGGAGTACGTTATCGAAATAATACAAGCGGCAGTGATCCACATCATTTCCGCCATGTGCGGCGGCAATCTTTCTTCTATACCAGTCTGCCTGCCACGGATAAGCCTGTTCATCCATCAGTGCCGCACAGATGATGATCCTGCCCTGGGGCAGACCGTTCTGCTTACACCCCGGTCCATTACCGCAAAACACCGGACCAACCAGCGTCTGCTGCTGCGGATACAGCGGCCTTTGTTCCTCATCCAGGAACTGATCCCACGCGTGGTAATCACTCCCCGGTACCTGATGCCTGTGATAGGTCTGGATCGCGATATAGTCGGAATTGTCCAGATGTACTGCATCTCCGGCCTCGATCAGTTCCAGTGTCTTCGTAATATCATCCGTACCGAATCCGTCCGTCAGATAGATACGGCCATCCTCAATCCTGCCGATCTGCAGCTTCTTCCCCTCCGCCTTTCCGCTCTTAACGGTCAGTATCATACCCTTCAGATACAGTTCATCTCCGGCCGCCGGTACTGGCATCTGTGTCAACTCCAGCCACGGTTCCAAATCTTCCCCTGAACTGCTGATCATCTTCTTCCACGCATCATTGACACCGTTTCTGGTATCGATCACCTTCTCGTTTTCTTTCTCCTCCAGCAGCTGTACCTTTCTTCCCGGCACATACCGCAGTCTGACATCGGTATCCATACAGATGCGCTCTCTGGCCGCACTGCTTTCCGGATCCGCTCCCAGATAACCCGGCACTGTCCAGAAATCAACGAAGTATGCCGGATCCATAGCCTTGACCCCCGGCAGCAGCACCGGCAAGGCACCGTCGTTTAAATCCACGCTGGCAAACCAGCTCTTCATCGGATACCCGAACAACGTCACTTCCCTGAGTGCCGCCGTCTCTTCCTCATTCAATCCTTCATAAGGATCACCACTGCCGCCTGCATCCACCGCGTCAATGATCTGACTGATCTTATGCCGCAGCAAACGCTCCCCATGGGCACGGGTGGTCTGGCAATTGGGGATCGCATAAGGCGACCCGATCACATAAGGTGCCGCCCCGTCGAAGGCATTGGTATTCTCAATACAGGCGATCGTCCGGTATCCGCCGCCGCTGCCGCCATACACATAGCCGTACGGACGGTGTTCATAGCCATACAGCTTTCTGGCCGTCACTCTGGAATACTCGGCCGTCGCTGCGCTGGAACGGTAGGACATCGTGTTGTCATCCGAATTCGTAAAAACTGCCCCGGAGCCCATATTAGACTCCACATAATATGCGCCGTGCGTGATACAAAAAGCAATCTTATCGTCAATACCCGTCACCGCCACGGAAGCCAGTTCCTCCTCCGGCCCCGGAAAAGGAGACAGGTACTGATAGAACCGCTCCTCATAATCCTCTGCCTCGGGAAAGCAGAAAGAAAACTTCACCGGTGTACCTTCAAAACCTCCGTGCATATACCGAAACGGGATCTGCCTTCCATCGTCCAGCTTCCGTATACGCATCTCGTCGATATCGATATAGCCTTTGCCAAATTGTTCATCCTTCGTTGCGTCGTAAATCTCATTCATATCGTACCTCCATAAATTCCTGCGTTTCCATTTTCCGCCGGGACAACTGCCGCCGGGATCATACCTGGCCTGCACCGTCCCGCACACGCTCTGCTCTTCTCGCCTCATTCTCTTCCCGTATCTGCCCGATCTGTTTGTTTATGGTATATCCCTTCAGGGTGAACGCCACAAGCACATACAGGCACGCCGGCACGATACTGAACAACAGCCGGATCATGGTCATCGCACTTGACGGCATGGTCGCCGTATCTCCGGTATACCCACTCATGGACATCAGGACACCCAGCGCTGCAGCGCCGACCGCCGCACCGATCTTACCTCCCAAACCGACAAGGCTGCTCATAGTGCCTTCCATCCGGTGATTACCTTTCCATTCATTGAAATCCGCACATTCAATGACCACCAGCCCGATCAGCATGCTCGCCGGAACCGTCCCAGCACCCCACAGAATCGCAGCCACCGAGAGGAACGCCACATTTCCGCCTGCTATGAAGTTCAGGAAATATCCGAAAGCAGATACACAAAAGCCGAACATCATCAGTTTCACGGTGGAGAACCTGGCGATCAGTTTGGGGAAGAAAAGTGCCAGAGGCAGTGCGATGATCTGTGCTGCTGCCGTGATTCCCATAAGCCCAACGTTTCCTACGATATAAGTATAATAGTAAGTTACCACCCCCATGTTGGTCACGAAGTTAAATACGAAAGTCATAAGCACAATGATCAGGATATATTTATTCACTCTGATCAGCTTAAAGATATCGGATACTTTCAATTTCTCCGCATCCGGCGTCTCCATATCCACATCATATTTCTCCGGAACGAAGAGCATACGCAAAAGGCCGATCGCTGCCAGCGGTACCGCAAACATCAGGACCAGTCTGCTCCAACCGGCCCCGGATGTAGCAATCGAACCCATCAGCGCCGGGAAGGTGATGTTGAAGATAACAGCCGCCAGCATGGTGATGATGCTGCCGTAAGAAGTCTGCTTCACGATCTCTCCGCTCTTGAAAGCACGTACCATATACGATGTCCCGTTGGCATTCAGGAACGTATAGCAAACGGAATTTGCCAGCGCATACATCACGAAGATCCAGATCAGCTTCGCCGTCATGCTGAAACTTTCCGGACAGGAGAACAGCAGCCATGTACAAAGCCAGATTGCCACGATAAATATTTCATAGGGACGCGCCTTTCCCCATCTCGTCCTGTCAACTATAAACCCGGCAAACATATCCGTCACACCGTCCAGAATCTTGCTGGCCACCAGAATGACGCTGATATAAGCCGGCGGAACCTTCAGCGTATCCGTACAGTAGATCATCAGAAATCCCAGCATCAATGTTACGATCGCCGAGGAAACCGCCCTGCTGTTCCACAAGAGCAGTTTACCAAACCCTAATCTGTCATTGTTGTTCTTTTCCTTTGTCTTACCCATTTCCTTTCTTTTCCTCCATTCCGAAGCGTTTTATACTTTCCCGAACCTGTTCTTTCCGGACTGCCCAGGCAGGTATCTGTTATTCCCAGTATAGGAGCATACTGCGCCAAAGCAGGTATCTGTTTTCGCTGATCTGTACACTTTTTGCCTATCATTTGTCAGAATGACCAATTTGGATATGATAAGGCGAAAAATCATACTTTTAATCAAAGAGCATTCAAAAAGAGGGAGATGCATTTCATCCCCCTCTGTCAGTCTACAGTGAAAAAGAATCCTGTCTGCAAGATCCTCCGGCTGCAGCGAATCGCTTTAGCAGCACGATTCCGTTCCGCCTCAGTGCAATAAAAAATCTGTCAACCTCTCCCGGTCTTCCGGTCCGCAGACCACCCTGCTGTTCTTCAAGATTTCCTGCTGTTCCGCCAACGCCACAAACACGTACTGGGACAGCGCAGATTTCAGATTCAGCTGGTCGCCCTCCTCTGTCTCCAGGAAAACATCCCCTTCGCATTCTTTCACTTTCCTGATCAATGCCACCAGGTCAATTCTCTCTTTCAGTCTCACGTCTGCTCTCCTTCCTTGCCAGCCCTGTCTCTGTACGCGGCAGGCGTCATTCCCACAACCTCCTGGAACACCCTGCTGAAATAATTTCTCGTTCCAAACTGCAGGATATCGCTGATCTCCTGTATACTCTTCTTCGATGTCATCAGTGCAATCTTGGCATACTCGATCCGCGCCTGCTTGATATAATCGGAAACCTTGATTCCCACCTCCTTATAAAATTTTCTCGTGAAATAGTAAGTGGCATAGTCCATCTGCGCAGCGATCCCGTCCACGTCAAGAGGTTTGGTCACATTGGCTCGGATGTAGTCACAGCATTCCTGCGTCGTCCTGGAGATCAGAGGATTTTCCCTGCCGTCGTGAACCCTCTTTACATAGTCATCCAACATCTGCATATTGAGATTCTTAAGTTTCGTGATGGTATCCTTCCGTTCGATCTCCGTATGGTACTTAACCTCCATCTCCTTCGCCGTCTTGATAGGCACACCGCCCTGTATCGCCGCCCGGCAGCACAGAGAGCAAAGAACCACCATCTCGTTCTTGACATCCCGCAGCGTATTGCCGGAGACGCATATCAGCTCACTCTCAAAATCCTGTCTCTTATCATAGATCTGCCGGTAATTCAGGTTGCCGTCCGTCACGGCCTTTAGCAGCAGCATCTCACCGTGCATGATACGTTCCGGATCGCTTCGCACCACACCTTCCGCCGCTCCCTCTTCCTCCTCCACAAAGCGCTTCGTCCTCTCGTCTTGAAAAATAAAATCCGCTGGCAGTATCCTCTCTCCTGTCAGCGTATAATGCAGCATCTTCACATACTGGTTCATCATCGGCAGCGTGATCACCGGCACCATAGCCAGCATCCGCGTCAGCTGACGACGCATAAAGACGGAAGATATCCTCTCCCGCAGAGAATCCTCAATATATTTAACGGAAGTCTTGCTCAGAAACATCGGACCCATCAGCACACGACAGCTCCACTTCCCATCAGAAAACATATCCTCCGCCGCCCAGACCAACCCGATCTGGTCGCTTAAGATCACCGGTCTCTCCCATCCCTCTTCGTTCTCGTAGAGAAAGTCCAGGCAGCCGCTAAGTTCCAGAAAAGCCCAGATCTCTTTCTCATTGGCACAGGTGGAATAGTACAGTTCCCTGTTCCTGCCCAGGCTCCACATCCCCAAGTCTGCCCCGGCAAAGACATGAGCTGCCAGAAAACGGCTCCTGACTTCCACCGGAAATTCATCCACGTCTATTTTCTTCATCCTCGTGCCCTCGTTTTTCCTCCAGTCTCCCGCATATGCCGATGCTGTCTTCGTCGCTGCATACCGAATAATCAGGTTTTGTCATCTGACGGTATCTGCGCAGGTCTGACTCTCCCATCGCTCGATCACACAGCTGTGCAGCTTGTCAGCGTTGTCCTTGTCGTAACCGATCCCCACAAGCAGTATTTCACCTGCATAATCCTCCAATGCCTGCGTATACTGTCTGTCCTTGATCTGCCGAATCGCCGTCCGGGCGGATTTATCATATTTCAGTTCTACCACCAGTGCCGGTTTCCCCGTATGCGGCAAAGGCAGGAACACAATATCCGCAAAGCCTCTGCCGGTGGGCAGTTCCCGAATCAGCCTGTAATCCTTTCTCGCACTGTAATAGGCCAGGCCGATGGCACAAGCCAGTGAATTCTCATCATTGTAGGTTAAGATAGAAGAAACTTCCATATGCGCCCGGTCAAGGGCCTCGGCCACCCTACTCTCCCGGCCAGCCAGCGTATCTTCCACCAGCCGCTCCGACGCCTTCAAAACGCGCATCACCTCCGGCCAGCCGCCCGTACTCATAGCACTCTCAAATTCCTCAATGATCTCCTTATTGGGGATAAAAGCCTCCTTCCGCTCAGAATCGTAAGCCAGATATCCCAAATGGATCAGCAGCGTCAACACGTCATCTTTCAAATCCAGATTACGCATATCATTACGAAAACTGCGCGTATTGACCCGGACACGGCCGCCGCCGAGCATCTGCACTATATCTGCCCTGAGTCCGTCGAAATCCATATCTATATAAATCTTCAGCGCATCATACACTTCCGTGGAAACCCAGTAATTGGAAAACCTGCGGTTACACATAGCCTCCACCACGGACCGCGGGTTAAAGATATGCTGGAATCTTGCAAAACTGTACCCATCATACCAGCTGCAAGTCTCATCGAAATCCATCTGAAACCGGTCGCACAATGCTTTTACTTCATCTTCCGTGAATCCGGTATACTCCTCCAACGCCTTCTGGTCTGTCATCGAATACTCCCAGAACATGTTGAGCGCCGAGTGCTCCCCATATTTCTTCACCGGCAGGATTCCCGTCATATAGGCAAGCGCCACATAAGGCTGATCCTTCAAAAGGTTTCTCAAAAAATCCAGATACTGTTTCTGTAACCCCTCTGAAGTCTGCCTTTCACGCATGACGCAGTCCCACTCGTCGATCAGAAAAATAAACTGCCTGTCCGTCTCCACAAATATTTCCCGCAGCGCCACAGCAAGCCCCCTGTCCTGACTGTCTAAAAGCTCTCCATATTCTTTTTTGAGTTCACGCATTACCTCCTCGGTCAGATATTCCGTAACTTTTTCTGGGGCGGCCTCGATCAGGAATTGCTGCATGTTCAACCAGATCACATCATACTGGTTCAAGTGCTGCCGATAAGTCTCCTCTCTCTCGATCTGCAGTCCTGCAAACAGATCTGCAGAATCACAGCCACGGCTGTAGTACGCGGCAAGCATTTTCAGTGCCATGGATTTTCCGAAACGTCTCGGCCTGCTGACACAGATAAACTTCTGCTCCGTATTGATGTACTCATTCGTAAAGGCGATCAATCCTGTTTTATCTACATAAATCTTAGAACGAATAGATTCCCAGAATCCCCTGTTTTTCGGATTAACATAAAACCCCATAGTCCGGACCTCCTCTACATTTATCCTGTCAACGTCCCGCTTCTGTTTAACTGCAGACACCAGACCGTACAGTCATACTCAAACCCGACTGTCACTGCATCGACTGAACCACAGCTATATGTCATACCGTCAGACTCCGTCCACTCCGTTCTCCTGCTCTGCTTCCTCCTTCTTCCGTGTCACATGCAGATATCTGCGCAGTGCACACAGAATACCCACGCTGATGACCGACACGAAATCATCCACCGGCGTCGTATCACCCAGGATCATATGCCTTGCCACAAGGAAGATCAGCACTTCCATGACATTGTCAGAATTCGGCCGACACAGCATCTGCAAAAACTCAATGCCGATGACGATCACAAAGACATCTTCCAGAAAAGGCTTGAACGCCGAAGTGTCCACCGCCAGCGAATGAAAGATCTCGAAATCCTTCAACAGACTGTAGACGGACAACAGAATGCCAAACAGCACAATGACTGCCATCACGCTCTCCAAAGCTTCTCCCGTCCGCTGTATATTTTTCTTAAATCTGCTCATAAATCGTTCCATAACAATCACCCATCCCTAATCTGCTGCAGCTACACTACTGCTTCCACAATTTCCAATTTCTTCGTCCAGAAACTCACAGATTGCCGGCACCGTCCCTCCGTATTGAAATAACGCTGCATTCTTACCTCTCCATAGATATGATTTCCTGATACGATTTCATTCTATCATTATCTATCGGGGATGTAAAGAAAACAGCGTTTTTTCAACAAGTCTGCGGCCGGTCAGACCGTAGACCGCAGCCGCTCCACCAGACTGTCCTTCTCCAGATTGTGGAAGCACAGATAAGGAACAAGCACGGCAAACAAAAGCAGCAGCGGCGTACAGATCACCAGCGGCAGAAGCGTAAACCTAAAGGTCGTAAAGCCGCCCTCCACCATGGCCCGAACACCGATCCCCACCGCCAGGGAACTGATCACGTAGGTACACAGCAGCGTGATCCATGCATAATCCATTCCCTCCCAGACAAGCAGTTTACATAATTGCGGCTTCGTCATGCCCACGCTCTGCATCATGGCAAACTCTTTTCTTCTGGACACAA
>CAMWLJ010000044.1 GCA_947175055.1 uncultured Lachnospiraceae bacterium
ACCGTATAGCCGATACCGTCTATGCGGAGATAGGAGGTACGGAAATTTGCGTAGTTGCAAAGTACCGTATAATAAAAAAGACCGGAGCCCCCGCTTGTGCGAATGCTTCGGTCTGCCATTAAGTTCTGGATAAACTGCCGGTAGATCCGGCAGCGTGGATAGTCCACGATCTGTTTGATTTCTAATTGATACTCTGACATAGAACCCTCCATGTATCAGCAAATCCTGTTCAGGAAAAATAAGTCCGCTTTTGTTGTCGGCCGGTGTGGGCTTATGGTAAAATGACATTATCTGATGTCAGATGTACACAGCAACAACAAAATATAGACTTCAAGTTAAAGTGAGCTACTCGGATTAACTTAAAAATCAGATGATGATTCTGCTAATTTTTTGCTAATCAACGTTCCCAAAAACAGCTTTTGCTAATTTTCTGCTAATTTGATGAAAGTGAATAGTAATAGATAAAATTGTGCAATATGCAATAAAAATGCACAATAAACTGGGTTCTACGAGGACACTTTAGACATGAAAGAGCATGAAAAGAGGTGTAAGGTAACCGCAGGGCGAGGTATAAGTTTTCCTCCTAAGCGGTAGGTCGGGTGTTCGAGTCACCTCGGGAACGCTGGGAACACAGCCGAAAGCCTTGATTTTTAGCGGGTTTTCGGCTTTCTACATTGCTTGACTACTACAGTCCGAGGACTCGGTTTTTTGGATAAAAGAAATAGTTAATATAAGAAAGATAAAGAAAGCATTGAAAACAAAGGATTTCATCTTTGGATTTTTCAATGCTTTTCTTTTTTGTCTCAAGAGAGAACATATATCTTGACAAATGTCTTGCAATGTCTTATACTGTACTTGTTTATATAATACAGTACAAGACGGAAAGGCGGTGACGGTTTGGAGATTGTTGTAAGTAATAAGACAAGTCGTCCTCTGTATGAGCAGATTGTTTCGCAGATAAAGATGCAGATTATGGGTGGCGAACTGAAAGCCGGGGAAGCGCTTCCTTCTATCCGAGCCCTTGCAAAATCTCTGCAGATCAGTATCCTTACCGTGCAGAAGGCATATGACATTTTGCAGGAAGATGGTTTTATTGAGACAACGGCCGGGAAGGGCTGCTATGTATCTGCTAGGAATCAGGACTTCTATTTGGAAGAACAGCAGAAAAAGATAGAGGGTTGTTTCAATGATGCAATAGAAATAGCTCGTATGAGCGGAATACCGCTTGATAAGTTAGTGAGCTTATTAACATTATTGTATGAGGAGGATTAACAATGGCAAATGCTTTTATGGTATCAGGGCTTACCAAAACTTATCAGGATTTTGTTTTGGATCATGTTTCGTTCACTGTTCCAAACGGCTGCATTGTCGGACTGATTGGAGAAAATGGTGCAGGAAAAAGCACGACGATCAATGCTGCTCTAGGACTGATTCAAAAGGAGGACGGCGTTGTCTCTATTTTAGGCAGGGAGGAACTGGATGGGGATGTCAAGGAACAGATCGGAGTCGTGTTTGATGGCAGCAATTATCCGGAAATCCTTTCCCCACGGAAACTGAACCGTGTTATGAAAAATATTTACAGGACGTGGGACGAACAGGTATATTTTGGTCTGCTGAAACAATTTTCCCTGCCGTACGATAAGCAGATCAAACAGTTTTCAAAAGGAATGAAGATGAAGCTGGCTATCTCTGCTGCATTTTCCCATCATTCCAGGCTGCTGATCCTGGATGAAGCCACCAGCGGCTTAGATCCGGTTGTCCGGGATGATATTCTGGATATGTTGCTGGATTTCGTGCAGGACGAGGGACATTCCATACTGGTATCCTCCCACATTACCAGTGACCTGGAGAAGATTGCCGATCATATCGTATTTATCCATGAGGGGAAAGTGGTTTTTGAGAAGCCCAAAGATGAGCTGACCGAGCGGTATGGTATCATCAAGTGCGGTGCGGCGCAGTTTGACGCGCTGGATAGAACCGATATCATTTCGTACCGCAAAATGGACTACGAATGGCAGATCCTGGTTTCGGACCGGGAAAGGATGCAGAAAAAGTATCCGAAAGCCCTGGTCGTCCCGGCAACAATTGATGAAATTATGCTGCTTTATATAAAGGGGGAAAAGTGATGAAAGGTGTTTTGGTGAAAGATCTCTATATTGCCAGGAGCAATATCCTTGTAACTATCGTTAGCTTGGCTGTTTTGGGGTTTGGGCTATCCTTTTTGCTGGAAACCAGCGCATTACTGGTTCTAGCTCCGGTTGCCGCTACAACAGCAGCCTTTATCAGTATTACTAGTGATGCATCTTCCAAATGGAATAAAAATGTTATTACCATGCCGGTATCAAGGAACCAGATCATTGGCGAGAAATTTTTGTTTTACATCCTGCTTGCCGTATTGGGGTTGCTTACTGCGCTGATTTCTTGTGTTATCCTCGCGTGTTTCGGCATGGATATAACGCTGTATTCTCTATGTCTGTACAGTTCTATTGGAATAAGCGCCACCCTGCTGGCAGGCGGTATCAGTCTACCGTGCGCATACTTATTCGATCCGGAAAAATCGCAGATTGTCTTTATGATGTCTTTTATGGCAGGGACAGGGATTATTACAGGACTTGTACTTCTTATAAATTTAGTTCTATCTGTAAAGGAAAATATCCTTCTGGCGTTTGGTATTGTGCTTATCATTTCTGCTATCTGTTTTTTTATCTCGTATCGGATCGCGGTAAAGGTATATCAAAAACGGGGTATCATTTAAAAACAGAAAATTTTGATATTAAGTAGTTGTTACTTTGAAATTGATGTATCAACACTTTAACAAGCGTTTTGAATATAAATACAAAACAGAAAGGGTACCCTCCTAATAAATTTTTGGAGGAAACAAAATGGAAAACAAGATTACCATTCGTGAAGCAGTCATGGAAAACGATGCTGCACTCTTTTGGGAGCAGCTTCACATCTATTACAAACGGGATATTTTTCCCGACCCGA
Source organism: uncultured Lachnospiraceae bacterium (assembly GCA_947175055.1). GTDB lineage: Bacteria > Bacillota > Clostridia > Lachnospirales > Lachnospiraceae > UBA3282. The sequence goes on from CAMWLJ010000044.1 coordinate 2,989, forward strand.
ACGAGGAGGAAAGAGACTACTTTCTCAGTGATGAGCACCGTACTACGATACAGAAGATCCACGACAGAACGCAAGATCAATGCTACTATCTGTTCTTTCATCGGAATGGACAGGACATTGGCTTTGCCTTGCCTGTGATTTACACTTCCGAGGATGGCAAATGCTTTGTCATGGAATACTGCGTGTATCCGGAATACCGTGGAGGCGGTACAGGCAAAGAATGTGCCAAAGTTCTGTTGAGTTGGGCAAAGGGGAACGGCGCACTCTATGCTGAATTGAATTATGGCAGTAATGATCGTCGTCTCCGCTTTTGGAAAGGGGTAGGTTTCATTGAGAACGGTTTTGACGAATGGGGCGAGCCGTTGATGCTCTTGCCCCCTGAAGATGAAATACCTTTTACCGTGGAACTTCTGGCTGAGCCAACTGATTGGCAGCTTTTGAAGTTGGAAAACGGTTTCAAAAAAGATATCGGAGAAGAACCAATCACAGAGGAAAAGCAAAAACAGCTACAGCAGGCGATCAGGGAAGGTAAGATCACTTTCTTTGTTGCAAAGCGTGGATACCGTGTTGTCGGTATGTGTAGTGTTGTAAAATGCTATTCTACTTTCTCTTGCACTGATACGGGTATATTTGAAGATTTTTACATCGAACCGGTTTTCCGTGGCAAAGGCGTTGCTCGGAAATTGGCAGAAGCTGCACAGGCATGGTGCAAAGATAACGGCATATCGAGTTTAACGGTGTGTTGTGCGCCGTGTGATGAAAAAATGTATCATGCGCTTGGATTTGATATCGGCTTGGGTACAACTCTTGCACACATTGAATAACTAACAAAAAGGCAGTGATTCGGTTCGCCGAGTCACTGCCTAAACTTATCCGTTAAGCCGAGGGTGTTGATGCAAAGCAGATATTGGCATAGCGGAGAAACCAAAATGCGCGGAATTAGGAATATGTTTTAATGATCTCCTCAGCAATCTCACGCTTGGAAACACAGCGATCCATTGCCTGTTTTTCTATGTAATGATGTGCGCTTGGTTCGTCCATTTTTATCTCACTTATAAGAAGCCACTTTGCACGGTTTACAATGCGGATCTCTTTCATTTTATCTTCGATAGAAAGGGTTTTCTTCTCCGTTTTGCGGAGTCGTTCTCTTGCACTTGACATCCAACTGAGAGCTGTAGTGATCGTCTGTTTGGAGGTTGGCCTGGGAAGAGTGAAGACGCCGTGTTCGGCCACTTTGTCGTATAGATCCGCGTGAAGTTCTGCGCGGACCATCAGCAGGACGACGGTTCCTCTTGAGTTACAGGCATCTATGGCGAATCTTGTCCCGATATCGTCCGGTAAGGGTGAGTTGATGATCACATAGTCGTATGTCCGCTCGGCAAAGGTTCTTTTTGCAGCACTGATGCCTGACACGATATGAACAGGTGCGTACTTAGATTCGGGGAGCAGTGCGGTGAGAGCAGTATTTAGATTCTCTGCCGCAGAAACGATCAGAACACTGTATATCCGTTCCTTAAGACTCATTTGGTACGCCTCCTTTTTCGGCCGGTTAATTTGACTGCTTGCAGTAGATGTCCAGGACTGGTGAAGGGATATATGCCTTGATAAATTCGCTTGCCGCTGCAATTTTGCATGCCGAATTCAAATCTTCGGGTAGTTTCCTGAACTTTGCCAGAGTGACAGGGTCGGCTTTATACAGATTGATGTTTGCAGCGTCCGGCATGCCCGGTTTGGTTTGGAGTCCGTAAAGGCCTGCGTAGATCATAAGCGTAAATGCCAGATAAGGATTTGCAGCAGGATCGGGAGAACGAAGTTCAGCCCTGTGGTATTCTCCTATGGCAGCCGGAATACGGACCAGTTGAGAACGGTTCTCATTTGACCATGTAATAAAGCCAGGGGCCTTATTTTGTCCGAAACGTTTATAGGAATTTTCGTTTGGGTTAAAGAACGCAGTCATTTCTTCAATTTTCTCAAGAATACCGGCGATCACATAGTAAAGGCTGTTCGAATTTTCATCGGGTCTTACAGATATATTGATATGAAATCCGTTTCCCGGTTCGTTATCTAGAGGTTTGGCAGAAAAATCTGCGCACAGGCCGTTCCGGTGGGCAACGGTTTTTACTACTGTTTGAAATGTCATGGCGTTGTCTGCCGCAGTAATGGCATCGGAATAGCGAAAGTCGATTTCATTCTGTCCCGGCCCCTCCTCATGATGAGAGCTTTCGGGACGAATGCCCATCTGCTCCAGGGTAAGACATATTTCGCGACGGATATTTTCTCCCCGGTCTTCGGGTGCTATATCCATATATCCTGCTTCATCATATGGGACTTTGGTTGGCTTGCCGTATTCATCCAACAGAAAAAGATAAAACTCCTGTTCGGCGCCGATCATAAATTCGTAACCTGCCTTTTTGGCATCATCCATTGCTTTTTTCAGTAAACTTCGGGTGTCGCATTCAAATGGTGTGCCATCAGGATAGGAAATACTGCAAAACATCCGCACGACCCGTCCATGTTCCGGACGCCATGGAAGCGGCATTAGGGTTTCCACATCGGGATGGAGCAACAGATCGCACTTTGTTTCATCGCCAAAGCCAGTGATGGCAGAAGCATCAAAGGCAATTCCGTATTCAAAGGCACGGGGAAGTTCTTCTGCCATGATCGATATATTTTTTTGTCTGCCAAACACATCACAGAAGGCAAGGCGGATAAATTTAACATCTTCCTCTTTGACGTACTGTATTACCTCTTCCTTTGAATACTTCATATCAGCTTACCTCTTTCTTTTCGTGATCATTTTTCAGGATCATATTTGGTGATGCCTGCGTTAACAGGCATGTCGATTTAGTTTGCCACATACATCTGTTTGTACGGATTTTTGCTGTCAGGAGTAATGACAGTAAAGGGTGAGGACAATACCGCATGAATATCATGACCGAATAAGTCGCAGTATTCGGACACATATACCTTTATTTCTTCCATATCGGTCTCATCTGCAGCGCGGGCAGTAACCTGACTTGGAAATCTGACATTCCTGCAGTCGGAACGCAGGAACATTTTACCACCGTGCATCCCTGTGCAGGGAAAGAAACCTACGATCTCCTTATCATTCGCTCCAAGACCGAGAACGACGATAACGCCGCCTGCCTGATACTCGCCGAGAAAACTCCCGGCCGTACCGCCGATCACCATAACGGGTTTCTTTTCTTTATAAGCTTTCATATGGATACCTGCGCGGTAACCTGCATTTCCCTTGACAAAGATTTTGCCGCCTCTCATGGCGTAACCGGCGGCATCGCCAATATTGCCATGAACCACAATCTTACCTGCATTCATGGTATCGCCTACTGCTTCCTGCGCATTTGCATTGACTGTGATTGTGGCGCCGTTTAGATAAGCTCCGAGGGCATTGCCGGGAATACCGTTGATCGTAATGGTTTTATCGGACATGCCGGCTGCGATATAGCGCTGCCCGCAGCATTCGGTGACATTGCAGTCATCGGTGGATTTGCGGAGCATTTCATTTAATACTTTGTAATTGAGATCTTTTGCATTCAATAGCATAACATTATACCACACCTTTAAAGTTTTTTCTGTGATCTTCTTTTTCTTATTATGGTCATTCCCCTGCGTGAGAAATGCCGAGGATGTCAAGTTCTTTGTCTGTCATGCCGATTCCGCGGAGCATCAGGCGATTGCCGCACAGAGATTCGATGGAGTTGATCCCCATACCGCCCATGAGTTCTTTGATTTCATGCCGCCAAGCGTTCATCAGGTTGATAAGACGCCTACTGCCCGTATCGGGATCAAGGCGGTCTACAAGTTCGGGACGTTGGGTTGCGATTCCCCAGTTACATTTACCGCTTTGGCAAGTGCGGCAGAGATGACAGCCGAGAGCGAGCAGGGCTGCCGTTGCAATATAGCAGGCATCAGCACCCAGAGCGATCGCTTTTACTACATCCGCAGCACTGCGGATTGATCCGCCTGCAACAAGGGAAACATGGTTACGGATTCCTTCCTCACGAAGCCGGCTGTCCACAGCTGCCAATGCAAGTTCAACCGGAATCCCCACATTGTCTCTGATGCGTGTAGGCGCGGCGCCGGTACCGCCACGGAAACCGTCGATAGCGATAATATCTGCTCCGCTTCTTGCAATGCCGCTGGCGATCGCCGCGATATTATGCACGGCAGCGATCTTTACGATAACGGGTTTTCTATATTCGGTGGCCTCTTTTAGCGAGAAAACAAGCTGGCCAAGGTCTTCAATAGAATAAATATCGTGATGGGGAGCCGGAGATATCGCATCAGAGCCTTCAGGAATCATACGGGTGCGCGACACGTCACCGACGATCTTAGCGCCAGGCAAGTGTCCGCCAATACCGGGCTTTGCGCCTTGTCCCATTTTAATCTCAATCGCGGCGCCGGCTTTCAGATAGTCTTCATAAACACCGAAGCGGCCTGACGCTACTTGAACAATGGTGTTCTCACCGTAACAATAGAAGTCTTCATGCAGGCCACCCTCGCCTGTATTATAGAAAATACCGAGCTCCTTTGCCGCACGGGCAAGGGAGGCGTGTGCATTGTAGCTGATAGAGCCATAACTCATTGCCGAAAACATGATTGGCATAGAAAGCTCAATTTGAGGCGGCAATTCATATTTTAATTTACCGTTTTCATCACGTTGAACCTTCTCGGGTCTTTTCCCCAAAAACACACGTGTTTCCATCGGCTCTCTAAGAGGATCGATGGGTGGATTGGTTACTTGAGAGGCATTGATCAAGATCTTATCCCAATAAACAGGCAGAGGCTTCGGATTGCCCATAGAGGACAGTAGTACGCCGCCGCTGTTAGCCTGCTTATATATTTCTTTGATAGTATCGTTTTGCCAGTTTGCATTTTCCCGAAAGGTGCAATCACTCTTTATGATCTTCAACGCCCTTGTGGGACAGAGTGATACACACCGCTGGCAATTGACACACTTGGTTTCATCAGCCGTCATCACACCTCTCTCTTTATGAAAGGAATGCACTTCGTTTGCACATTGCCGTTCACATACGCGGCAGGCGATACAGCGGTCTGCATTTCTGATCACTTCAAATTCCGGATATATAAATTCCACACTCATCAAAACGCACCGTCCTTTACTTTGATGATCACAGGTTCTCCTCCTGCAGGAGCCCAAATATTTTCTGCGTTGGGTTCCATAGTTCGGATAGCGGCTTCTTCGCTGGCGATAAATACCTTGTCGTCCTTTTCGCCGACTACCATAGAACGCAGCTTCAGGCGGTCATTGAGCGCCATGAGTCCGCCGTTGAATCCAAGAACAATGGAAAAAGGTCCCGTGATCAGCAGACTCGGAAACATTGTCCGAAGATATGTATGCTTTTGCTTGTCTTCCCGATCCGTTTTACTTTCGATCGTACTCCAGAAAGGTGCGGCGATCACACTTGCCGCTTCGCTAAGGGTAAGTCCCTGAACGCGAAGCAGATAATCCATTATATAGGTGATGACTTCGGTATCTGTCTGCAGAGTGCATTTATATCCGAACATTTCTATAAAGCGGCGGTTGGCATCGTAGGAAGAAATTTCTCCGTTGTGAACAACAGACCAGTCAAGTAACGTGAACGGATGAGCACCGCCCCACCATCCGGGAGTATTTGTAGGGTAGCGTCCGTGTGCTGTCCAGGAATAACCTTCATAATCTTCTAATTTATAAAATATGCCCACGTCTTCCGGAAAACCGACAGCTTTGAAAGTACCCATGTTTTTACCGCTGGAGAAAACATATGCTCCTTTCATTTCGGTATTTATCTTCACAGCGGTGCGGGCAACAAATTCTGTTTCCGAAAGCTGCAGATCGGCAAGTACCGATTTCAGAGGTGCAGCAAAGTATCTCCATATGATAGGTTCATCAGTGATCGCCGGAATCTTTCGTGTAGGTATCCTTTCCGATTTTACAATCTCAAACCTTTCTTTTAAGAATGCTTCACAGCTTTTTCTTGTGGCACGTTCATCAAAGAACATGTGTAATGCGTAAAAATCCTTATATTCAGGATAAATGCCGTAACCAGCAAAACCGCCGCCGAGTCCGTTGGAACGGTCGTGCATCGGTTTCATGGCATTGGTGATCGTCTCGCCGGATATTCTGCTTCCGTCACGGGAAATGACAGCAGCGATTGCACATCCGGAGGGGATTCGTACCTGGCCTTCCACTTTCATATCGGTACCCTGCCTTTCGGGAAAATAGGATAAAACAAAGGCGCTCATTTCAGCACAGATACTCGTCTGTACTAAAATGAACGCCTTTGCTCATTTGTCAGTATCATACTCTGAAACCTGTACTTTGTCAAGGTGAAACATTAAAGTTTTAAATTTATTATAACGGCTCTGAAGACGATTTTTGATGTAAAACAGTACTGAGAATTACAAAAAGGGGTTGACAAAGAAAATTTGCAGGTGTATAACATGAGCGTAAAGGCAACGGCGTCTTTGAGTGTAAGTGCTCGAAGATGTCGTTTTTTAATGGTCAAAATCAATCTTAGACAATTGCAGCAAAGGAGAGTGAGTTATGGGAACGATAAAAGATTATTTTGGAAGTCAGGTATTCGACGACAGGGTCATGAAAGCTACTTTATCTGATCAGGTTTATGCCTCCCTCAAAAAGACCATTGACGAGGGTACCGAACTTGATATCGGTGTTGCCCATGCGGTGGCCATAGCAATGAAAGACTGGGCGGTGTCTAAAGGCGCTACTCATTTCACGCACTGGTTTCAGCCGTTAACTGGTATTACAGCCGAAAAACACGATAGTTTTATCACGCCATCCCCTGACGGCGGTGTGATCATGGAATTCTCGGGCAAGGAGTTGATCAAAGGGGAGCCGGATGCGTCTTCTTTTCCAAGTGGCGGACTGAGGGCAACCTTTGAAGCGAGAGGGTATACTGCCTGGGATCCTACCTCTTATGCGTTTATCAAAGGCAGAACACTTTGCATTCCCACGGCATTCTGCTCTTATGGCGGGCACGCATTAGACAAGAAAACGCCGCTTCTCCGTTCTATGGAAGCGCTGAATAAACAGGCTCTTCGTATCCTTCGTCTGTTCGGCAATGACACCGTAAAGAGAGTGACCAGTTCTGTCGGTCCTGAACAGGAATATTTCCTTATCACAAAGGAAATGTATGAGCAGCGCCCCGACCTTCGTTTTACGGGCCGCACCTTGTTCGGTGCGAAACCTCCGAAGGGCCAGGAAATGGATGACCATTACTTTGGCGTTATCAAGCCCCGCGTTGCCGCTTATATGGAAGAATTAAACGATGAACTCTGGAAACTGGGGATCCTGGCAAAAACCGAGCATAACGAGGTCGCCCCTGCCCAGCACGAGCTGGCGCCGATACATACCACCACCAATATTGCCACGGATCACAACCAGCTTACAATGGAGATCATGCAAAAAGTAGCCGCAAAGCACGGCCTTGTCTGTCTGCTTCACGAAAAGCCGTTTGCAGGCGTCAATGGCAGTGGCAAACATAACAACTGGTCGATTGCGACAGATAGCGGACAGAATCTGCTTTCTCCCGGTGCAACGCCTTATGAGAATGCTCAGTTTCTGTTGTTCCTCTGTGCCGTAATAAAAGCGGTGGACGATTATCAGGATCTGCTGCGGATTTCTGTGGCTACTGCCGGTAACGATCACCGGCTCGGTGCAAACGAAGCGCCTCCTGCCGTTGTTTCCATATTTCTCGGTGATGAACTCAATGCAGTTCTGGAGGCGATTGAAAACAATACACCCTATGAGGGAACTGAAAAAACACAAATGAAGCTCGGTGCAGATGTTTTGCCGAAATTCAACCGCGATACCACCGACCGTAACAGGACATCTCCATTTGCATTTACCGGCAATAAGTTTGAATTCCGTATGCTTGGCTCCTCAAACAGCATTGCCTGTGCCAACATTATGCTGAATACCGCGGTTGCCGAAAGTCTCAGAATCTATGCCGACCGCCTTGAATGTGCAGAAGATTTTGAAACTGCGCTACATGAAATGATAAGAAAGACAATCAAAGATCATAAGCGTATCATATTCAACGGAAACGGCTATGATGAAAGCTGGATTAAAGAGGCAACGGAAAGACGCGGACTTTTAAACTATCGCACGACTGCAGACGCCGTGCCGCATATTCTTGACAAAAAGAATGTGGATATGCTGACCTCTCATGGTGTATTTACAGAGGCCGAGATCAGATCAAGGTATGAGATCACGCTTGAAAACTACTGTAAAACCATTGTCATTGAAGCAAACACAATGGTGGATATGGCAAAAACGCAGATCGTGCCTGCTGTCAGCGCCTATGCATTAGAACTTGCAAGAACGTCGGCAGCAAAGAAGGCTTTGGATTCGACCCTGGCATGCGGTTATGAAACGGATCTTGTCCGGCAGCTTTCAATCTTGACAGACAGAATCTATGCCGGTGCGGCTGCTGTTGAAAATTCAGTTTTGTCGGTTACGGCCGCCGAAGATATCGGCACTGAAGCAGCCCTGATTCGAGATAAAGTTCTGGCCGGTATGAGTGAATTGAGGGTGGCCTGTGATGAGGCAGAAACCTTGACCGCTAAAAGTTATTGGCCCTATCCCACATATGCTGATCTGCTTTTCAGCGTTCAATAAAGGAGGCAATTTATTATGTTATATAGTTCGGTAAACACAATTTGGGTACTTATAGGCGCCGCGCTCGTATTCTTTATGCAGGCTGGGTTTTCGCTCTGCGAAGCCGGATTTACAAGAGCAAAGAATACAGGCAACATTTTAATGAAAAATCTTATGGACTTCAGTATTGGAACCCCGGCTTTTTGGCTGGTAGGATTTGGATTGATGTTTGGCAGCGGGACTGCCTTATTCGGAACGATGGATCCGTTTATTATGGGAGATTACAGCCATATTCTGCCGGAGGGCGTTCCGCTCTGGGCATTTGCCATCTTTCAGACAGTGTTCTGTGCAACATCTGCAACCATCGTATCGGGCGCAATGGCAGAAAGAACAAAGTTTAGCGCTTACTGTATTTATTCAGCATCCATTTCGCTGCTTATTTATCCGATTTCCGGTCATTGGATCTGGGGAGGCGGTTGGTTAGGCCAGCTTGGTTTCCATGATTTTGCCGGTTCAGTAGCGGTACATATGGTGGGAGGTGTCTGCGCTATGATCGGTGCCGCGATTCTTGGGCCGCGCATCGGTAAGTATGACAGGAACGGAAAACCCCAAGCGATCCTTGGTCATAATATTACATTTGCCGCTCTCGGCGTGTTTATCCTTTGGTTTTGCTGGTTTGGATTTAACGGAGCCTCTACCGTTGGTATGGACAGCGATGCTTTGATGGAAACTGCAGGACGTGTATTCTTTAATACAAATCTCTCTGCCGCAGTTGCCTGCTGTACGACTCTGGCCGTTACCTGGATCCGTTATAAAAAGCCGGATGTATCTATGACCTACAATGCAGCGCTTGCCGGTTTAGTGGGCATTACCGCAGGCTGTGATGCGGTAAACCCATTAGGTGCAGCCATTATCGGTCTTATCTGTGGAGCGGTGATCGTATTTTCAGTTGAGTTTTTCGATAAGGTTGCAAAGATTGACGATCCGGTTGGAGCCATTTCCGTTCATTGTGTATGCGGTGCGCTTGGTACTGTTCTTACTGGTTTCTTTGCAACCGGCGTTACGACCGAAAAAGGTTTGTTCTACGGAGGCGGATTTCGTTTTCTCGGCATTCAGTGTCTCGGTGTCCTCTCTGTAGCAGCCTATGTTGCTATTGTCATCACGATCGTGTTCCTGGCTATTAAGCATACCATCGGTCTGCGTGCCGATAAGGAAGATGAACTTGCCGGACTTGATGTTTCAGAGCATGGTCTACTGACTGCTTATGCAGGATTTGCCATGCTCCCGGATACAATTGCAGAAGAGGAAGACAGGTGTGTGGCAGTTTTTGGGGATGTTCCCGTAGCAGAAGCTGTCCCTGTAAAGAAGATGCCGGCCTTTGATGATGGTACGCCTAAATTCACAAAGATTGAGATTATCTGTAAGGAATCTCGGTTTGAGGCACTGAAAAACGCGATGATGGATATCGGCATTACCGGTATGACGGTTTCTCACGTTCTTGGTTGTGGTGTGCAAAAAGGCAGGCCGGAATACTACCGTGGTGTTCGGGTAGAAGCAAACCTGCTGCCTAAAATACAAGTTGATATTGTTGTAAGTGCGGTTCCTGTCCGCAATATAATAGAAACTGCAAAGAAGGTTCTCTACACCGGCCACATCGGTGACGGGAAGATCTTTGTTTACGATGTTGAAAATATTGTGAAGATCCGTACGGGTGAAGAGGGCTATGACGCTTTGCAGGATGTGGAATGAGTACGATCGCTTTTCAAACTGCGATCCGTAAAGAGACTGTCTTGGCAGTGTATGAAAAGTATGGGAGGTAAGGTATGGGTGTACGTGAAGAATGCGGTGTATTTGGTGTAATGGCTCCTGAGATCTGCGATGTTGCAAGTATATCCTATTACGGTCTTTATGCACTCCAGCACAGGGGACAGGAGAGCTGTGGGATTGTAGTCAATGATGATGGTCTGTTTGTATCTCATAAGGATCTGGGGCTGGTAAGCGAAGTCTTCTCAGGCGATGTTCTGTCTCGTTTACCGAGAGGAAGAATGGCGGCAGCACACGTGCGTTATGGTACCACCGGAGGAACGAATCGAAATAATTGCCAGCCTATCGAGGTCAACCATCAAAAGGGCAGAATGGCATTGGCGCACAATGGAAATCTTTCAAATGCCGCAGAATTGCGCAACGAGCTTGAACTGTCCGGTGCTATTTTTCATACTACGAGCGATACCGAGACCATTGCCTATATCATTACAAAAGAACGCCTTAAAACAACCTCAATAGAGGATGCCGTAAGCAGTGCCATGAATATACTTGAGGGGGCCTATTCCTTAATAGTGATGTCGCCGCAAAAGCTGATCTGCGCCAGAGATCCTTATGGATTCCGACCTCTCTGTTACGGAAAAACAAGTGACGGACTGTATGTAGCAGCTTCTGAGAGCTGTGCCATTAAAGCGGTCGGCGGCGAGGTTATCCGTGATGTGGAACCCGGCGAGATTCTTGTTTTCGGCAAAAACGGTGTTATTTCCCGAAAAGAACACTGCGGCAAAAGGCAAAAAAAACTTTGTGTTTTCGAGTATATTTATTTTGCCCGTTCGGATTCCGTGATCGACGGTGTTTCGGTCCATGCCGCAAGAGCCAGGGCCGGTTCTGTTCTTGCAGAAACACATCCGGTAGAGGCAGATCTTGTAATCGGTGTGCCGGATTCCGGACTTGACGCAGCACTGGGTTATAGCCAGATGTCAGGTATTCCTTACGGCATGGGACTTATGAAAAACAAATATATAGGCAGAACCTTTATAGCGCCGGGAGACCGGCTTGATAAAGTGAAGATCAAACTTTCTGCCATCGAGGATGTCGTTAAAGGTAAACGAGTGGTGCTGATCGATGACTCCATCGTACGTGGGACTACCAGCAGGCGTATCGTAAAATTATTGAGAGAAGCGGGTGCGAAAGAGATACATATGAGGGTCTCTTCGCCGCCGTTTCTGCATCCCTGCTACTACGGAACGGATATTGACTCTGAAGAACACCTGATAGCCTGCAAATATACGGCTGCCGATATTGCCGACCGGATCGGTGTTGATTCCTTGGGCTATCTTCCGGTAGAGAGGCTTTCAATGCTTACCGGTAACTGCAATTACTGTAGTGCCTGCTTCAGCGGGGATTATCCGACAATAATACCCACTGACACAAGAAAGGACCGGTTTGAACAGCGATTATCAGATAAAGAAGGAGGTACTGGTTCGCTTTCCTTAGTCGTTCCATATTAGAATCTGAATATATGATAACAGCCCTCCACGACCTTTTTTGAATGATGAATATCCATTCATATTGTCAGCAGGTGTGGGCTGTGGTAAAATAGCACTATCTGGTGATAATTTGCTTGGATTAGCATAAAGATCAGATAGTGATTCTGTTAATTTATTGCTATAAACGAAAAGGCATTGAAAGCATTGGATTTTTCAATGCTTTTTATTTCATGGGAAATAGTAGGAATTGCATGACTATTTTGGAGAGGGAGGGAATAAAGTGATACACAGATTGTGATGTTGAAACGAATTGTCCCGGAACAATTTTTTTGTTATAATATAGAATAGGGTTTATGTCTGGACTGACAAACCTGCAAATTGATAGAAAGGCATGGTTATCAAAGGGATGAAGCAGAAGAAAAAAGTAGCTTACAGGATCACATCCTATATCATGGCACTTCAGATTATCATATTCGCAGTGCTGTATGTTTTTATGAGCAGAACGATCACGGGGAATATCCGTGAAAATACGATCGAAAGTATGAAGACGATTGTTGACGACAGGTCGCAGATCATAGAAAGCTATGTGCAGAAGGCAGAAAGTCATCTGACTGCGTATAGCAGAGCGGGGGAGGTCACAGATCTGTTGCAGCATCCGACAGATCCTGCGGCGGTGGCTGCGGCGCAGGCATATACGGAGAGGTTTAGTCAGGACATTGAGAGACTGGAAGGAATCTATACGAGTGAATGGAATACCCATGTGCTTACACATACGAATAGTGCGGTAGTCGGCATAACGACGAGAGAGGGAGATCCTTTAAAACAACTGCAGGATGCAATGCTGGAGGCAGACGGCGTATATAATGCTGGATTTATCTTTTCACCGGCGAGTGGAGAGCAGATCGTATCCATGTATCGAGCCTGCCTGGATGAGAAGGGGAATCCGATCGGTCTGGTAGGCGCAGGGATATTCATTTCCGGTCTGAAAGAGGAACTGAATGATCTGCCTACTGCCGGTCTGAATAATGCACGTTATTATCTGATCAACACACAGACAGAGGAATATATTTTCCATGACGACGAGGAAAAGCTGGGGAAAAAGGCAGAAGAAGAATTCGTCATCAACATCATGAATGAAGTAAAGCAGAATGGTGGACAGCTTCATATCACGGATTACGCAGAATATACTGAAGACGGGAAAGAGAACATTGTAGCATACCATTATTTTTCCGACAGAGACTGGTTGTTTTTGTTGACGGATAGTGCGGATGAGATCTTTGCCACAGCAAATGTAGCCAGATTTGAACTGATGATACTCTGCGTTGTCGGTTTGGCTTTCTTGATGATTTTAACATATTTCGTTATTTCACGGTTTATGAGACCGTTGTCACCGATCACCAGTACGCTGTTACAGATTGCGAATTGTAATATCAGTGATAAGGGCGAGATGCATAAGTATGCCGACAGAAACGACGATCTGGGTGAGATGGCTACCGCCTCCGATAAAGTTATCAAATCGTTGAATCACATTCTGGGAACTCTCAGAGTGTGTTGTACGAAGCTGAATGAAAAAGCAATCTCGCTGCGGGGAACGTCTACGGAACTGGTGGAATGTGTGACGAATAATATGTCCACGACGCAGCAGCTTTCTGCCAGTCTGGATCATGTGAACAATGCCATCGAGAGTATCAATGATGAGATCGGCAGCATGCGCAGCCGTATCGGTGATGTGGCGGACAGCTTGCGCAGCAGTTCTGAATTCAGTGATAATATCATGGAAGATGCGATGCAGATGCGGGAGAGTGCGAACGCATCCCTTGAGAATACCAGCACGCAGCTTGTGACGACGAAGCATTCTGTGCGAGCTGCCTTGGAGAATCTGAACAGCCTGTCGCAGATCAACGGCATGGCGTCAGCTATCCTGGATATTTCTAACCAGACAAATCTGCTTTCTATCAATGCGGCTATAGAGGCAGCCAGATCCGGTGAGATGGGAAGAGGTTTTGGTGTGGTGGCAGCAGAGATCAGCAAGCTTGCTGAAACTTCGAGGACTACCGCGGAGCGTATTCAGAAGATGTGTGAGGATTCTAATGACAGTATCGAAGAGGTGAACCAGTGTATGTCATCGATCCTGCAATACATGGAAGGGGAAGTGCTGGCAAGTTTCGGTGATTTTGCGAAGAAATCTAATGATTACAGTGTATCAGTGGAAGCTATCAAACAGGATATTGAGAAACTGAGTGCATTTGTCAAAGATCTTCAGGGTTCTATTGCACAGATTTTTGATAATGTCATGGATGTCAAAAATATTTCCGGCGAGAACAGCATTGCCATCAATGAGATCGTAAGAAAGAGTGAGAGTACGGAAGATATCGCGATGGAGATTCAGAATGAAGCCGAAGAGAACAGAGAGATGGCGGATAGTCTGGAGGATATTGTAAATGGATTTACATTAGAGTAAGTAGACCACTAACACAGCCTGACGAAGAATAGCAGGAATGAAAGGAAACGGAAACTATGGAAAAAATATTGATCATTGACGACAGCCCGCTGCAAGCAGCACAGCTGAGCGACATATTGAGTGACGAATACGAGATCACCATTGAACAGACAGCGGAGGACGGATTTGATCGTGCACGTGTTGGGAATTACTCTTTGATCCTGCTGGATGTGGTGCTGCCAGGGATGGATGGTTTTACGCTATTGAAGATTCTGCAGGAAGAGAATAACACGAAGACAGTTCCTGTTATTATGATCACGGCACTTTCGGATATCGAGCATGAACAGCGTGGTCTTACGTTGGGCGCAGTCGATTATATTAGTAAACCTTTTAGTCCGCTGATCGTCAAAGCAAGGGTGGATACCCATATTAAGTTGTATAATTACCGCAGGCAGGTTGAACTGCAGTCTAAGACGGATCAGATGACCGGAATTGCCAACAGGCGGAGGCATGACGAATACAGCATAGATAAGTGGAATGATGCTGTTCGCTTGCGGATTCCTTTTTCCATCTGTATGTTTGATATTGATCATTTTAAAGCGTTTAATGATACCTTTGGGCATCCGGCGGGTGATAAGGTCATTGCATCTGTGGCTAAGGCGATAGCTTCTTATCTGAACCGCAGCACTGATTTCTTTGCGCGTTATGGAGGCGAAGAGTTTGTAGCGATCTTGCTTGGGGATGATTCGGAGAAAGTGTTTCAATATATCAAAAGGATCCGGCAGGCGGTGGAGGATCTTCATATACCGCATGATCCGTCCGTATCGGAGTGGGTGACAGTCAGTATCGGTGGCATTACCATAATTCCCAAAGCTGATAAGTCCTACGAATTCTATCTTAAGATGGCGGATGCCATGTTGTATGATGCGAAGAAGATGGGCCGTAACAGAGTAGTCTGGGCAGACGAGAAGATCAAACAGTTGTACGAAAAATAATAGAAATTGTAAATAATTGCGGATCATGACGGCGTCAGACCACTGAAGAGTGGACTGGCGCCTTTATAATGGATAGTTTTATTGAAAAGCAGGGGAGCGTATGCTACAATGGAACGAACGACAGTATTACGATAAATATGGAAGGAACGGACGATATATGAAGAATACAGGCAGGATAACGACATCATTATGTCTGGCAGGAATTTTGGCGGTTTCTTTGACAGGATGCGGGAGCAAGAATCCGTTGGATCCGGATAACCCGGTGTCTTTGACAGTTTGGCATTATTATAATGGATCTCAGCAGGCGGCGTTTGATGCGTTGGTGGAGGAATTTAATGATTCGGTGGGTCGGGAGAAGGGAATTTATGTGCAGAGCTATAGCCAAGGTTCTGTTCCCGATCTGGAGACGGCGGTGCGGGATTCCATCAGCGGTGCGGTGGGAGCGGAGGAAATGCCGGATATCTTTTCCTCCTATGCAGACACGGCTTATGAGGTAGAGCAGGCGGGTGCATTGGCCGATCTGTCAGAATATATGGATGAGGAAGAACTGCAGAAGTATATGGATTCGTATATCGCGGAGGGCTGTATTGCTGCAGATGGTACGTTGCGAATCTTCCCCACGGCCAAGTCTACGGAGATCATGATGATCAATAAGACAGATTGGGAACCTTTTGCGGCGGCTACAGGTGCGTCACTGGAGGACCTTAAGACTATTGAGGGTGTAGTTTCCACGGCGCAGATGTATTACGAATGGACGGATGACCAGACACCGGACGTGGCAGGTGACGGTATGGCCTTTTACGGCAGGGATGCGGTAGCGAATTATTTCATTATCGGGATGCAGCAGCTGGGTGTGGAGATCTTTCAGGTAGAGAACGGCAAGTTGACTTTGAATACACCGAAGGAAGAGCTGCGTCGTCTCTGGGAGAACTATTATGTGCCTATGGTCAAAGGATATTTCGGGGCTTATGGATCTTTCCGTTCCGATGATGTAAAGACCGGGGATCTTCTGGCCTATACAGGTTCCACCACGTCGGCCATGTATTTTCCGGATCAGGTGGAGCTGGATGAGGGCAGCCATGCCATTGAGTATATCGTGATGATGGCACCGATCTTTGAAGGCGGTGAGCATTATGCCGTACAGCAGGGAGCCGGTATGGTGGTCAGTAAATCCGACGAGCAGCATGAATACGCGGCGGTGGAATTCCTGAAATGGTTTACGGAGGCGGAGAATAATCTGCAGTTCGGCTGCGTTTCCGGTTATCTGCCGGTGATGAAAGAAGCAAACAGTGCGGAAAAGCTGGATCAGGTGATCGCAGATCATCAGCTGGAGGTGGCACCCAAGACTTATGATTGTCTGACCATGGTTTTTCAGGAAATGGAGAGTGTGAAGCGTTACACGAACAAGAGTTTTGAGAATGGTTCTGCGGCGCGCAAGGTTCTGGAATATCATCTCGCAGATCAAGTAGCTGCAGACCGTGAAGTCGTGGCAGCGGCGGTTGCGGAAGGCAAGAGTCTGGAAGAGGCAGCAGGCCCCTATGTGACGGAGGAGGCCTTTGAAAATTGGTATACTGCCTTTTGTGATGCATTGAACAGTGCAGTCGGAGAATGATCAGGACTTATTATAGGATAGTCGGTAAGGGAAGCATGGGAGACAGAAGTCGTAAAAAGAAAAAAAACAGTATATTCAGGATTTTTCTGATTCCTCTGATCGTGATCATGTTAGTGCAAAGTATGATCACGATCGGTACACTGATCGTACGAAGGACAGCGGGAATGCTGCAGGAGTATTCCGGTGGTATGATGAATCGCCTTGTGGAGAACAGAAAAGTGATCTTGCAGAATGACATGATCCAGCGTTGGGCCGCTGTCTGCGATCAGGAAGAGGTGCTTGATGAAATACTAGAGCAGTTTTTGACTGATAAGAATGCGCAGGTCGCCGATGTTTTAGCTTCCCGTGAGATGCAGAGCGAACTGTTGGAACAGTTTTTTCCGGAGTGCCTCAATATGCTGCAGGGAAGCACCACTACGGGTATCTTTGTTGTCCTGGCAGGGGAAGATATGCAGGCGAAAGCGGACTATGACGGGTTCTTCATCAGAGATTCCGATCCCGATATCAATCCGGCTAATTATACAGATCTTCTGTTAGAGCGGGGCAGCAAGCATCTGTCCAGAGAATGGAGTATTCCGCTGGATACGGCTTGGACGACTCGTTTTCATATGGATGGCGAAGGTGTAAATGAAGCCGACAGATTTTTCTATGAACCGTGGAAGGCGGGAGCAGCATATCCGGACACCAGGACTGATAATCTGGGTTATTGGTCTATGCCTTTTTCTCTGGAGAAGAAGATGGCGGACTCCTACCGGATGATCACTTATTCTCTGCCGCTGCGTCATGAAGGTGAGGTATATGGTGTGTTGGGCGTAGAGATCTCCGAAAAGCGGTTTGCGGATTATTTCCCGGTAGCGGAATTAAACGCAACCCAGCAGTCGGGGTATATGCTGGCGGTGAAGAATGGCGATGATAGCTATATTCCTTTGATGGGTAAGGGGGTTCTGTATGATCTGGTCCGTTCCATGGGGGATACTTTTGATCTGAGGGAAACGCGGCATGATTATCTGTCACTGGTGCATGAAGCCAAGCTGAATAAGCAGAAGATTCACGCGGTAGTCTGTCCGCTTAAATTGTACAGTAACAATGTGCCCTATGAGCATACGGAATGGGTGCTTATGGGATTGAATACAGAAGAGGAATTGTTCGGTATAAGCCGCCAGCTTTATTTGTGGATGGTGGCGGCGGTTCTGATCGGTCTGCTCTTTGGCGTGGTCGGTATCTATTTCCTGGTGAAATATCTGACCAGGCCGGTACAGTATCTGATGCAATGTATCAGCAGGGGAAATGAAGGACTGCAGGAATTTAAGCCGTCCAATATCTTAGAGGTGGATGCACTTTATGATGTGGTGAAAGAGCTGACAGACAGTCAGAAAGAAGTGGAGAATATTCTTCTGGAGGAAAAGGAGCGATACCGGGTAGCTTTGGAATCCAGTAAGGATGTGTTCTTTTCCTATGATATAGAGAACCATATGCTTGACATTGTCAATCATGAGAAGATGAGTGGACACTGGCAGTGCGAGGAGTTTGAGAGTGGATTTATCAATCCGGATTGTATCTATGATATGGACCGCGAAGCTGTTTTCCATGCGCTGCGGAGTAAAGAAGATAAGCTGTTTGTGGAATTTCGGATAAAGTGGCCGGCCGATGCGGAATATGTATGGGTGGCGCTCTTTGGAAAGACTGTTTATGATACCGATGGTGCACGTCGCAAGATCGTGGGCAGTATCCGTGATATACAGGAACAGAAGGAGCGGGAAGAGAAGCAGCTCAGGAAGAATGCGACAGACGTGATCACCGGTCTCTATTGTTTCAGCGCCGGTATTAAATATATACAGGAATGCCGGAAGGTGCAGCCTGGTGGTGCCATGATCAATCTGGTCTTAAATCGATTGAAGGAGACCAATGAGAAAAACGGTATCGTATTTGGCGATATGATCCTGGAGGAGTTGGGCGGCCTGACGATGAGCAGCTGCAGGGAATTGGAAGAACAGGATGACAGACGGGTCGTAGCCATGCGTCTTGACGGCGATGAATTTACAGTGTGGATGGCGGGGCGTTCGAGAGAAGAGGCCACGGCTTTCCTGGAGAAGCTGCTCGATAAGATCGCGGTCAGTTTTAAAAGTGGGATGTTTGATGTGGACGTACGTGCGGGTATTGTCTGCGAGCAGACGGAAGAGAGCAGTGAGAGATTGATCAGTATGGCGAAGCTGGCGCAGGATCTCGTGGTACCGGGTGTGACGAAGCAGTATCTGTTCTATGAAGATATTCCGGAAGAGCGGCGTCAGGTCCTTCCGCCACTGTTGGGACGGGACATCAGTACGACTGACTATGGTGAGGATGTCAGTCTGGGATCTTTGGCGCTTAATCTGTTTGGTAAAGGAGCTGATTTCCCGGCTCAGATGATGTTGATCATCTGTAAGGTCGGCAGATTCTATCGGGCGGACGATGTACTGATCTCCATACTGCGGGATGATTTTAATTCCAACTATTTGGATTATCAGTGGCACAACAACGGCAAGACGGTAACGGAGAATGTCAGACAGTATAAACCGGAAGAACGGGAGGCATTCTTCCAGTGGCTGGCGCAGAAGGAACTGCGGTATCTGTCGGAAGACGACAGCCACAATGAGGTGATCTGTCGGTTTCTTAGTATCTCCCCGGGAAAGCATGGCATTGTGCTGCCAATGTATGATAATGGGGATTATATGGGAAATATCTGTATTCTTGGGATTGGGCAGGAAGTGCTGGAGAATACGGAGGAGTATCAGAACCTGGCAGAATTGGGGAGAGTCATCCAAAGCCAGCTGACACAGCAGCAGCATGATATTGCCAGTAAGGCAAAGTCCGATTTCCTGTCCCGTATGAGTCATGAGATCCGTACACCGATGAACGGTATCATTGGCATGACGGCTATCGCGTTGCAGAAGGAACAGAGTCAGGATAGGATCATGGATTGTCTGCAGAAAATACAGTCGTCTTCCAACTATCTTCTTGGATTGATCAATGATATTTTGGATATGTCTAAGATTGAGAGCGGCAAGATGAAGCTTGAGCCGGATAATTTTGATCTGCGCGAGATGCTTGATACGATAAAAGAGTTGATCATGACGCAGGCGGCTGCTAAGGAAATTGATTTTGTACAGGATATAGAAGTGAAACATTACTGGTTTGTGGCAGATAAGATGCGTATCAGCCAGGTATTGATCAATCTGCTTGGCAATGCGGTGAAATTTACCCCTAGAAGGGGCAAGGTGACGCTGACTGTGCGGGAAGTGGAGTCGAAGGACAGAGAAGCGACAGTTTATTTTGCGGTGCGTGATACAGGTGTCGGTATTGCTAAAGAGGATCAGAAGCGAGTCTTCCGTTCCTTCGAGCAGGCAGTAGACAAGAATCCATCTAAGCAGCAGGGAACGGGTTTGGGCCTTTCCATTAGCAGCCGTCTGATTCAGATGATGGGTAATAATATCGCTTTGGAAAGTGAGCTTGGGGAAGGCAGTATCTTCAGCTTCTCTATTCCGTTGGAGCTCGGTGAGAATATGGAGGCACAGGTACAGGAAGAGGAGATCACCTTCGAGGGATGCCGGATTCTGGTAGTGGAAGACAATGAGCTTAATGCGGAGATTGCCTTGACGCTGTTAGAAGACAGAGGATTTGCGGTTGATTGTGTCTATGACGGTTCCGAAGCCGTTGAACGTATCCGCACGACAGAACCTGGTACTTACGATGTGATCTTGATGGATATCATGATGCCGGTGATGGACGGTCTGGAGGCTACGCGTACAATTCGTAGTATGGAGCGGGAGGACTGCCGTACTATACCGATCGTGGCTATGTCTGCTAATGCTTTCGACGATGATCTGAAGAAGTCTGTGGAATGTGGCATGAACGGGCACTTGTCTAAGCCGGTGGAAGTAGATAAATTGTACCGGACGCTGGGAGAGATCATCCATGGCAGTAAGATAGAGTCATAAAAGTATAGAATATAGTAAACAATTAGGAAGTAACATATGAATTATATTATATTGGATTTGGAATGGAACCAGAGCAGCGACGGTAAGGAGGAAGAATCGAAAGTTCTTCCTTTCGAGATCGTTGAGATTGGCGCGATCAAATTAAACAGTGCGCGACAGATGATCGATGAGTTTTCGGAGTTGGTAAAGCCGCAGGTATATCACGAGATGCATCATATCACAAGGAAGCTGATCCACCTGCAGATGGAGCAGTTGGAGCATGGGCGGCCATTTACGGAAGTGGCAAAGGAGTTTTTCGAGTGGTGTGGGGAAGACTATATCTATTGTACCTGGGGCGCCATGGATCTGACAGAGCTACAGAGGAACCTCAGATATTATGGGATGAAGCCGCTGGCGGACGGGCCTTTTCGTTTTCTGGATGTGCAGAAGCTGTTTAGTATCGGTTTCGAGGATCGGAAGTCAAGAAGGACGTTGGAGCACGCCATCGATCATCTCGCGATCGAGAAGGATATTCCTTTTCACCGTGCCTTCAGTGATGCCTACTACACCGCGAAAGTACTGGCACTGATCGAGGAAGATGTGCTGAAGAATTATTCTTTCGATGTCTTTCATATACCGAAGGATAAGCAGTCGGAGATCCACGTACAGTTTGATACGTATGCTAAGTACATTTCCAGGGGATTTGTTGACAAGGCGCAGGCTATGGCGGACAGGACGGTAAACAGCACCAGATGTTATATGTGCCGAAGGAGTCTGCGCAGGAAGATCCGTTGGTTTACACCCAACGGCAAACATTATTATTGTGTGTCCTATTGTGACAGGCACGGTTATATGAAGTCTAAAGTACGGATGCGCAAATCAGAGGAGAAAAAGGTGTACGTCGTGAAGACAGAGAAATTTATCACGGAAGCTGAAGTGGAAGCCATCCGTGATAAACAGAAGAAATCAAAAGTCAAAATCATCTAATTCGGAGCGGATTCGCTCCCTGCGCCGCTGCTTTCTTTTTACACGGTTTTTGCGGCGTTTGGCATTCTGGTTGTTGATGGCAAGCGCGCGCAGGACGAAGAGCAGGATAACGACAGCGGCAACGGCAAGAATACAGATCAGGACTGTCTTTACGTTAATGAAGATAGTGTTGTCTGTCTCTGACTGCTGTTCTTGACCGCTTATTTTCTTTGTACTCACACTGGTAGAGTCCGGATTCGTGTTAAATTCATAAGGAGAGGTATTGTCGGCTGCCAGTTCCAGGTAGGCGTTTCCCACATAAGTGTCATGATAAGAATATTTGATCTGCGCAATGCGATTGCCGTCCGATACGTTGTAGTCGATGGCAGACTCCAGGTCTTCGAAGGTGATCGTATTCGGAACGATCACACTGCTCCTGTCGTCGATGGACAGGAACGGCTTGGAACTACCGAAGATATCATTACCGGTCTGCAAGAACCCGGAGGGTTCGATCTGATATTTCTTCTCATTCTCAGCAATATTCATGATCTGGAAATTGTTGAAGCCATAGTCAAATAACTCCATTGTATCCGTAAATTGATTGGGTGTTTCTTCGCGAAAGACAACACAGACGAGCCGCATACCATTTCTCTCCGCACAGGTGACGAGAGTCTGTCGGGAGTTGTCTGTATATCCTGTCTTTCCGCCCAGGACACCATCATAAGCTACTTCACCGGTGATCATCCTGTGTTTGTTGAGCAGCACGAAGTCATCAGGCTGTGTGGGAGTCGCCGTAAATTCATAGCGGGCAGTGTTACCGATCTTACAGAGCATGTCGTTCCTGAAAAAGGCGGCTGCGATCAGCGCAAGGTCATGAGCGGAGGTGTAGTGGTCTTCATCATGTAGACCGTTCGTATTCATAAAATGGCTGTCAGTGCATCCGAGCTCAGCGGCGCGCTCATTCATCCTGGCAACGAAACCGTCTATGGAACCGGAGATATGTTCACCTACTGCATTGGCAGCCTCGTTGGCGGAACCCACCAGAATACCGTATAGACATTGTTCGAGGGTTATCTCCTCCCCCACATCCATGCCCATGTTGGAGCCGTCACTAGGCACGGAGAATACCGCTTCGGTGGAAAAGGAAACGATATCGTCCAGATTGCCTTCTTCCATCGCTATCAGACAGGTGAGTATCTTGGTGGTACTGGCAGGGAAGGATTTCCTATGGATATCTTTGGCATACAGAATAGAGCCGGTATCCACATCCATAAGAATTGCAGATTGCGCGCTGGTCACAGGGCCCGCCGGCCAGTTATCGATTTCGTTGGATTCGACAGGGATAGCCCTCTGTGCTTCCTGTTCCTGTTCTATTTCATCAAGGGAGGCAGCATATGCCGTAATCCGACAACTGCACGCACTGCAGCTGAAAATGACTGATGCAAGCAGAATGGTGGCGGCTTTTGCCGCTCCTGCTTTGATATATGAAAACATGATCGCCAAACCTTTCTATAATAAATCCCCATGATACACAGTTTGCTAACTATCAGTATCTGCAAAATGGTATAATTTATGATACACTATTTTGGAAAAAAACAGTAGCCCTTTCACAAAAAATACAAAATCTTGATGCAGTGAGAAAAGTTGTGTATAATCTTGTTATGTAGCGAAAGGAATTTACGAAAGGTATTCATAAGGACATGAGACTGCGGAATATAACCGGCTCAAGAGAAATGATCGCAGAGAGCAGATTTGTAATACACGAACCGAAGGAATATAAAGGAAGATGGAGAGAGCTGTTCGGCAACAGCCATCCGTTGCGGATCGAGATCGGTATGGGCAAGGGCAGATTTATAATGGATCTGGCAAGACTGAATCCGAATATCAATTACCTGGGTATTGAGAAATACTCCAGCGTGTTGTTGCGCGGTATACAGAAGATGGAGACGGATCCATTGCCAAACCTCTATTTTATCCGTATGGAAGCCGAAGAGATCACGGATGTTTTCGATAGAGAGGAAGTGGACAGGATTTATCTGAATTTTTCCGATCCATGGCCGAAAGACAGACATGCCAAAAGAAGATTGC
>CAMWLJ010000045.1 GCA_947175055.1 uncultured Lachnospiraceae bacterium
AGAGGATTATCCCGACATCATAGGAATCGGCGGAGACATCAACTATTCTTATTTCGTAGATGCGCAGATCCTGGAGGATATTTCCGATTATGAAGGACTTGCGAATATCAATCAGGGTTATCTGGATATCGACGAGGCACTTAAGTTTGTTCCTGTAGAAGGAACCTATGCAGTGCCTTATGTGGCTAACGCGGCAGGAATCTTGTACAACAGGGATATGTTCGAGGAGCATGGCTGGACGATTCCGACAACATGGGACGAACTGCTCACTTTGTGTGACACCATTCAGGGTGAAGGGATCCTGCCCTTCTATTTCGGTTTCAAGGATACTTGGACTTGCCTTGCACCTTGGAATGCGATGGCGGTAGACCTGGCGCCTGCAGATGCATCCAAACAGGTAAACCGTGGGGAGACCACATTTGCCAAGGAGTACCGGGAGGTATCCGAGAAGTATCTGGAACTGCTGCAGTATGGACCGGATGATCCGTTTGCGTATGGCTACAATGACGCATGTACGGCTTTTGCAAGAGGCGAATCCGCCATGTATCCGATCGGAAGCTATGCGGCGCCGCAGATCCTGTCCGTTAACCCGGACTTAAATCTGGACTCCTTTGTTATGCCGGCAAACGACGCGGCGGACGGCAATACTTTGAATTCCGGTATTGACCTGCAGTTCTGCGTGACGGCAGGATGCAAGAACAAGGAAGCGGTCTATGAGGTACTGGATTTCCTTTATGAGGATGCGAACATTCAGAAGTACATAGATGCACAGACAGCTATCCCCTGTAAGGACGGAGACTTCGCGCTTCCTTCCATTCTGGACGGCATGACAGACTATATCACATCCGGCAACATGACGGACTATCAGGACCACTATTATCCGTCTGAGATGGCAGTGGATGCACAGATCCAGACTTTCCTGCTGAATCAGGATGTGGATGCTTTCCTGGAGAAGTTCGATAAGGATTGGCTGCGCTATAACAGAGACATCATCCGTCTGGTGCAGGACTATGAAAAGCAGCATGGAAACGCGAACTGATCGCGAATTAGTGAGAAAGGAGAGCATGCGTTATGAAATTAGGAAAAAATGAAAGAAAAACGACTTTTTTATTGATCACCATTCCGATTCTTGCCTTGTTTATCTGCTTCAATACCATTCCGCTGATCCGCGGTGTGATATATAGTTTTACGAATTTTAAGGGATTCGGAAAGTATGACTGGGTAGGCTTTAGAAACTATATCGATCTGTTTTCAGATCTTCGTGTCGGCAAGTCTTACTGGTTTACGTTCAAGTTGGCGATCGTGACGACCGTTGTGGTAAATGTTTTAAGTCTTTTACTGGCACTGGCGCTTAACAGTTCCATCAAGGCAAAGAGCTTTTTCCGCGGCGCGTACTTCCTGCCCAATATCCTGGGTGCGCTGGTAGTAGGTTATATCTTCAATTACTTCTTTACGTATATTCTGCCGGCTGTGGCGGATATGATAGGGATCGACGCACTGCGTACTTCTATCCTGTCCAATCCGAGTGCGGCATGGATCGGTATCATGGTTGTCTGTGCATGGCAGGCGATCGCCATGAATACGATCATCTACATTTCCGGTCTGCAGACGGTACCGGAGGATGTGTATGAGGCAGGCGGCCTCGACGGAGCGACAGGCTGGAAGCAGTTTAAGTATCTGACCTTCCCGCTGATCATTCCTTTCTTCTCCATCAACATGGTTCTGTGCGTGAAGAACTTCCTGATGGTGTTCGATCAGATCATGGCTTTGACAAAGGGCGGCCCGGCGCAGAGTACGGAGTCTATTTCTTACCTGATCTACAATAACGGTATGTCAGGCGGACAGTTCGGCTTCCAGAGTGCCAACGCAGTTGTGTTCTTTATCGTGATCGTGGCGGTTTCCGTAGCGCAGATGAAATTTTCCGGTAAAAAGGAGGAGCAGTTATGACAATAAAGAAAACAAACAAGGCGGCGATGATCGTCCTGATCCTTGGCCTTTCCACGATCATCCTGCCGTTATACATGACCTTAGTCATTGCATTCAAACAGCCTTCGGAAATGACAAACAGTATCAGCGGTATTCTGTCGCTGCCTAAGGCGTGGAGCCTGAATAATTTCAGGGAAGCCATGGAAGTTACAGATTTCTGGCGTTCTTTAAGAAACAGTTTACTGATCACGGTGTCCACGGTGGCACTGTCCATCGCAGTTCATTCCCTGATGGGATATGCGCTGGGACGTAACAAGTCCCACAGTAAGTTCTACAGCTTCGTGTATCTGTTTATCGTCAGTGGTATGTTCGTGCCCTTTGCGATCCTGATGATGCCGCTGGCAAAACAGACGGCAGAACTGGGACTGGCTAACTGGTTCGGTGTGATCCTGCTGTATGTAGTATTCTATATGCCTATGAATGTGTTGCTTTACTCCGGTTATCTGGTGAATATCCCGATGGCATTGGAGGAGGCGGCCAAGGTGGACGGTGCTTCGACCTGGAGAACCTACTGGAAGATCATCTTCCCGATCATGAAGCCCATGCATGCGACGGTCGCAGTGCTTACGGCGCTGGCAGTGTGGAACGATGTTATGACACCGCTTGTTATCATGGCTGGTTCCGGGCAGAATACATTGCCGCTGGCACAGCTTAACTTCCAGTCACAGTTCGGTACAAATTATAACCTGGCGTTTGCGTCTTACCTGCTTTCGCTGATCCCGATCCTGATCTTCTATATCGTATGTCAGAAACAGATCTTGAACGGGGTTGTGAACGGAGCAGTTAAGTAGTAAAAGATGTTTTATTGAAGAAATATGTAAGATTATGGTATACTTGGGGCAGGCTTTGCGGCTTGCTTCAAGTATATTGCGTATAGTCGAATAACTCGTAGCAAGCTGATGGGGCGATTTATAGTGCAGCAGTTTAGGCTGGCTGCATGTAACAGTGAGTCATAAGGATGCACCGTTACATGAGAAAGGCGTAAACAGTAAATACAAAGAAAAAGGTTGGTGCGGCGTATGGCAATTCTATTTCAGGAAGAAAAGCGAATCTTTACATTACAGACAAAGCAGACGACCTACCAGATGAAGGTAGACGATTTCGGGTTTCTTTTGCATCTGTATTACGGAGCAAAAGTATCCGGAGAGATGGATTATCTTCTGACATATTATGACAGAGGATTTTCAGGAAACCCCAACGATGTGGGGAATAACAGGACGTACTCCATGGACGTGCTGCCGCAGGAGTATCCGACACTGGGAACGGGAGATTACAGGAACAGCGCGTTTGTACTGCGGAATCACGATGAGTCGGCGTGCTGCGATCTGCGCTATGCAGGTCATGAGATCCGGGAAGGTAAGTATGAGCTGCCGGGATTACCGGCGGTGTATGCAAAGCCAGAGGAAGCTCAGACGTTGGAGATCGTATTGGAAGATGCAGTGAGCAAAGTGCGGGTACGGCTGTTGTACGGTGTGCTGGAAGATGAGGATATCATCACGAGGAGTGTGAAGATAACCAATTATGGCACGGAGTACATTGTTGTGGAAAAGGCGTCATCGGCCTGCCTGGACTTTATTACGGGAGAGTATGATCTGCTCAGCTTCTATGGGAGACATGCTATGGAAAGGAATCTGCAGCGGGCCAGGATCGGACATGGAAGTCAATGCATCGGAAGCCGCAGGGGAACTTCCAGTCATCAGTATAATCCGGCGGTCATCGTGGCGGGGAAGAATACCACGGAGGATATCGGGGATTGCTATGGGATGGTCTTTGTCTACAGCGGCAATTTCCTCTGCGAGGCGGAGCAGGATCAGTTTGATCAGACACGGATATTGATGGGACTACAGAGAGATCTTTTCAATTATCCACTGGAATCCGGAGAAACGCTTGTGGTGCCGGAGACGATCCTTTGTTACAGCGGCAGGGGATTTGGAGATCTGTCGATGAAGTATCATCGCTGTATTAGGAATCATATCTGTAATGGGGCGCGCAGCAGACGGAAGAGCGGAGAGACAGGATTTATCCCTCGTCCGGTACTGGTGAACAGCTGGGAAGCGGCTTACTTTAACTTTACGGGAGAAACGATCGTAGATCTGGCGAAGGATGCGGCGCAGCTTGGTATCGATATGGTCGTTATGGACGACGGCTGGTTTGGCAAGCGGGAGGACGATAACAGCGGCTTAGGTGACTGGCAGGTGAATGAGAAGAAGCTGGGATGCAGTTTGGGCGAACTGGTGCGCAGAGTCAATGAAGAGGGCGTTAAATTTGGCATCTGGATCGAGCCGGAGATGATTTCCGAGGACAGCGACCTCTATAGGGAGCATCCTGATTGGGCGATGCAGAATCCGGGCAGGAATCCGGCCCGGGGCAGGAACCAGCTGGTGCTTGATTTTTCGAGGGAGGATGTGCGGGAGCATATTTTCGACCAGATCTGCAGGGTGCTTGACCAGGGCAATATCGAGTATATCAAGTGGGATATGAACAGAAGCCTTACGGATTTCTATTCCGTGGAGACCAGGCAGGGTAAGGTGTCCTACGATTTTGTGATCGGTCTGTATGATTTTATGGAGAAGCTGCTGGCAAAATATCCGCAGCTGATGATCGAGGGCTGCAGTGGCGGTGGCGGGCGGTTTGACGCCGGAATGATGTATTATACTCCCCAGATTTGGTGCAGTGACAATACGGATGCGGTGGACAGGCTGCGGATCCAGTATGGAACCTCCTTCTTCTATCCGATGTCTACGGTCAGTGCCCATGTATCGGCAGTGCCCAACCATCAGACTGGTCGGATCACCAGCCTGCGCACGAGAGGTATCGTGGCCATGACGGGAGCTTTTGGCTATGAATTGTCACTTGGCAAGTTGAGTGCGGAAGAGAAAGAGGAGATCCGGGAGCAGATCAGGCAGTATAAGGAGTTTGAGCCGCTGATCAGTACGGGAGATTATTACCGGCTTTCAAATCCCTTTGAAGATGCCTGCGCGGCATGGATGTTCGTGTCTAAGGACAGGAAGCGCGTTCTGCTGCATGTGGTGCTTCTGGAAAATCATGGCAACATGATAGTAAATTATGTGCGTTTGAAAGAACTTCTGCCGGATGTGGTCTATGAGGAAGAAGGAAGCGGCAAACGTTACTGCGGATGTGCACTGATGCAGGCGGGCATACCGATTCCGGTGGAGATGGGGGAATACTTGGCGTATCAGTTTGTATTCACCGCGAAGGAATAGAGAAGCAAGTACTTGCGCCGTACTTTTCACGGAACGTTTGTGTTAGGAAAGACATGAGGTGTAAAGTTATAAAGAAGAAAGTGCCATATCGGGGTGTCGATGCCTCTGTATGGCATTTTTCATTTCTTATTTCATGACTGAACTGTTGATCATGTTCTCACGGAATGCGCAGTTTAGCGCATTCCTGATTCGTGAACTGTAACGAACTGTTACCGTAAATGCTCGTTTTGTGTAAATAGGACTGGTTGTATAGTCATAATCTTGTTACAATAAATAAGAGCAGTGCATGTGATCTTTTCAATCAAAGATTAAGATGTCAAAAGGTTTTTTATAATGAGAAAGGGTGAAGGTATTAGGACATGCAGGATTTTATCAAAATTTCAAGATATGCAGGGATGCGCAATGATCTGGCGCAGGCGGGAGGTGGGAATACTTCCGTTAAGCTTGATGATCATATCATGCTTGTGAAAAGTTCAGGGTTTCAGTTGGCGGATGTGAATGCGCAGACGGGATACAGCAAAGTAGATTACAGGAAGATCGTGGAATATTTCAGGGAACATGTGGAACCGTTTGCAGAGGATGTCTTTACGGAGGAGAAGGGGAATCGGCTTCTGAAGGAGGCACAGATTGAAGGCGGGCGCGCCTCGATCGAGACATTCCTGCATGCCATCACCGGTAAATACACATTGCACTCTCATCCCCTGCTTGTGAATATCCTGACGGCAAGAGCGGATGCAGAGAAAATCGTGCATGAACTTTTCCCGAAGGCTGTTTTTGTGCCATATAGGAAGCCGGGTGCGGCGCTGGCGGAAGCTTACGACAAGATTTATCGTGCGGGGGAGGCGCAGGGTGCAGACGGGACGGTCGTCTTCTTACAGAATCATGGACTGGTGGTCAGTGGGGAAGATGGGGATATGGTGATCGGGAAGACGGAGCAGGTGCTGGAGAAGATCGCTGAATATTTGGGATCGGATGACAGTGCATATCGGGCGGCGACGCAGTTGTACCAGGTGATCGCTGAGATTGATGCGCTTTCAGGGAATATCGTTTATCTGTCGGAGAACCGTTATCTGTCGCAGGAATATGCGGGCAGCAGTCTGGTGGAACAGGGAGCGTGGGAACATGCTTTCTGTCCTGATTGTGTGGTGTATGCGGGGAAGAAACTGTTATGGCTTAAGAAAGAATATGACAGGCAGGATATTTTGGATTTCATGGAGACACACGGCCTGCCGACCCTCGTGTATCATGAAGGGCACTTCTATATATTGGCAGAAAGTGTGAGGAAGGCGCAGGAGATTGAGAATGTGATGAGTTTCGCGGCCAGGGTGCAGTATGCCAATATGGGCCAGAGTATGCAGTATCTGAGTGACGCGCAGGAGGAAGAACTGCTCAACTGGGATGCAGAGAAGTACCGCAGGAAGTCATAATTCACGGGTCAGGATTGCGCCAAACTTCGCATTCCGTGAGAACATGATTCCGCAGGAATACCATGTGGATTATCAACAGAAACTATGTTAAGATATAGCTTATAGTAAGTGAAAGATTAGGAAAAGAGGAAAGCGCAGATGAATGTGATCATACCGATGACAGGATATGGTTCCCGCTTTGTGGCGGCGGGGTATCGGGAGTTAAAACCTTTTATCAAGATAATGGGCAGGCCGGTGATAGAATGGATCGTGAAAGGGATGTACCCGGAGGATGTCAATTTCATCTTCGTCTGCCGCGGCGAGCACTTGAAGAACGACCCGTCTATGCGGGAGAGGCTGCTTTCGCTTGCGCCGAGGGCGCAGATCGTATCGATAGAAGACTGGGTGAAGAAAGGCCCGGTGTACGATGTGCTGCGCGGGTACAGAGAGCTGCTTATCAAAGGGGTCATCGATACAGAGGAACCGTGTATCATCAATTACTGCGATTTCTATATGCATTGGGATTATGCCGCTTTTGTCAAAGAAGCGGCGGCGCGGAACTGCGACGGGGCGGTGCCCTGCTATTCCGGATTTCATCCGAATCTGCTGCCGGAGAAGAATTATTATGCCTCCTGCCTAACGGATGCGGAAGACGATCTCATAGAGATACGGGAGAAATATTCTTTTGAGAAGGATAAGACGAAGGCGAAGCATTCTCCGGGTGTCTATTATTTCAAGAGTGGTGCAGTGATGGAGAAGTATTGCCAGATATTGACGGAGCATGAAGAATGTGCCATCAATGGGGAATATTATGCGTCCCTGCCTTATAATTTTATGGTGCAGGACGGTCTGAAAGTGTGGATCCCTGTTAATGTGGAGTATTTCTGTCAGTGGGGGACGCCGGAGGATATGCGGGAGTTCGTCTATTGGACGGATTTGATCCGCGGAAACAAAGATGTGGAATACGGGGAGAGCGCAGGCCGCATCCTGATCCCAATGGCGGGAGCAGGACAGCGCTTTGCGGATGCGGGCTATACGGTACATAAACCGGCGATCTTGACGGTGGACAGGAAGACAGGACAGGAGAAGCCGATGGTAGTCTGTGCCACGAAGGATCTTCCGGGTGTGGCGGCGGATGGCAGCAATGTGATCTATGTGGACAGGACATTCCACAAGACGGACGGCGTGGAGGATACGATTCGTGCCTGGTATCCGCAGGCGGCATTTATCACGGTGGATCATCTGACGGAAGGGCAGGCGTGTACCTGTATGCTGGCGGAGCCGTATCTGGATCCGGCAGAGCCGCTTTTGATCGCGGGATGTGACAATGGCATGGATATTGACCGGGCAGCCTTTGATGCGCTGACGAAGGAATGTGACTGCATTGTCTTTACTTACAGGCATAATGAGGCAGTACTTGCGAATCCGAATGCATATGGATGGATGATTACTGATGAAAATGGGGATATTACAGGTACATCGATCAAAAAGGCGATCTCTGATACACCGATGGAAGATCCTGCGGTAGTGGCTACTTTCTGGTTCCGGGAAGCTAAAGTATTCCTGGAAGCGACGAAGAAGATGATCGCGGAGGATGATCGTATTAACGGGGAATTTTACGTGGATCAGACGGTGAAGCATGTGCTGGATCTGGGATATCGGGCGAAGATCTTTGATATTGACCGGTATGTAGGCTGGGGTACGCCGGCAGATTATGAGGGATACCAGAAGACGTGGAAGTATTTTGAAGCGTTTATGAGACATTTTCGGAGAGGCATAAGCAGTCATGTTACAAAAGCTGGGGGCGTTTGATTTTGAGAAGAACTATCGCAAGCTGTTAAAGGCGGCCATCGTGATGACCGTCTTATTTAAGTTACTCTTGATGGGGCTTTTTTCGTCGGATTATCAGGATCTGATGTTTATTCCTTTCGTGCAGTGTTTTCTTGACGGTGAGAATCCATACCAATATTACTATGATAACCAGCTGCTTTCTTCTTTCCCATATCCGCCGGTGATGCTGCTTGTGGAGAGCGTGGGCGGCGTTTTAGTGATGCTTTGCGGCGGTATTTCGGTTTTCGCCAGGAATCTGGTCTTTAAGCTGCCGATGCTTGTTATGGATCTTCTGGGTCTTTATTATCTGATGCGGATCTCCAGATCAAGGCGCAAGTATATATTGGTGCTGTATTTTATGTCTCCGATCATTCTATACGCGGCCTACATGCATGGACAGCTGGATCTGATCCCCACGGTCTTTCTGATCATTGCGATCTATTATCTGACGGAGACGAGTATCTCTACGGGTAAACTTACGGTCAATGAATGGAAGTATATGCTGTTTTTCACGTTGTCTTTGGCATCGAAATTCCACATTTCGTCGGTGCTGCCGTTGTTCTTCCTCTATATCTTAAAGAAAAAGGGGTTTAGGAAGGCGGTAGTCATGACTGGTCTTCCGATGTTGTTTACCGCTTTGATCGTTGCGCCTTTCTGGGGCAGCGGATTTATAAGTATGGTGCTGCTCAATAAGGAGCAGAGTACAATAGACAATGTTTATTTGGAATATGGAAGTTCTCATCTGCTGTTGTCTATTCTTGTGCTTTTGATCATTTATTTTCAGGCTTTTCATATTAACCAGATGAACCGGGATCTTCTGATCAGCATGGCGGGTCTGTTGTTCTCGGTCTTTCTGGCATTTGTGCCGGCGATGCCGGGATGGTATATGTGGGTGGTGCCCTTTTTCATGCTCTATCTGGCAGGGCTTGCGGAGAACAGGGCGAAGATGGTGGTAGTCTACGGAGGATTTAATCTATTCTATCTAATCTACTATCTGTTTTTTCATGTGACGCAGTTTACGGATCTGTCAATCCTGGGCAAAGGGTTGGACGGGATGAAATGTATGGAAAAAGATTTGCACAATATCTTTTTCACATTGATGGTCGGCGTCTTTCTGATCCTGGTGGTATCTATGTATCTGTATGGTGTGAACAGTAATTCTTTTTACCGCAGACGGAGCCGTCCCTTTACGATCGGTATCGCTGGCGATAGTGGTGCGGGCAAGAGCCGGCTGCTTTTGATGCTGGGAGAACTGCTCTCTAAGGAGCATATTCTGAACATTGAGGGAGACGGCGATCATAGATGGGAACGGGGCAATGCCAACTGGAAGGAGATGACGCATTTAAATCCGCGGGCCAATTATCTGTACCGGCAAGCGGAGGATCTGCGGGTGCTGCGTGGCAACAATGCGGTAAAAAGAGCGGATTACGATCATATCACGGGTACTTTTACTGCGAAGAGAAAGCTGACGCCCAAGCCTTATATCATCATGTGCGGTCTGCATTCTCTGTATCTGCCGCAGATGCGGCAGGTTTTGGACATGAAGATCTATCTGGATACGGATGAGGCGCTGCGGTGTTATTGGAAGCTGGGACGGGACCAGGGTGACAGAGGGCACGGCAGGGAAGAAGTGATGGCGCAGATCGAGAAGCGTCGTGTGGATGCGGAGAAGTATATTTATCCGCAGAAGCAATATGCCGACCTTGTGATCCGATATTTTGACGAAGGGCTTGCACAGGATGGCAGCAGGAAGGACGGCTCTCGGGAGGCAGAGCTGGGCGTGGAGTTCCTGATGGATGTGCGGATCAATGCGGAACCGATCCTTGCGCTTTTGCAGGAACAGGGAGTGCACGGCCAGTTGTCGTATGACGATCTGCAGCATCAGAGCATTCTATTTCGGGCCGAGGATCTTAAGGTGGATAAGAAGATCTGGGAAAAAGTTGCCCATACGGCGATCGTACAGATCGAGGATCTGGCCGGCAACGGTATCGTGTGGGAAGACGGCATCAATGGGGCGGTGCAGCTGATATTGATGGCGGTGATCGGGGAGATCATGCAGTGGACATGAAGTTATACTAAGGCTGTAAGGAACACAGCCTTAGTATAACTAAGTCATGTCCGGAAGAATACTTTGGAGGGGCACGGATGATCAGGGCTGTTGTGTTTGATTTGGATGATACTTTATATGGGTATGAGGCGCTTGACAGAGAGGCGAGAGACCGGGTGAAGGAGCTTGTGTGCGGGGAACTTAAGATAGCGGCGGAAGTTTATGAAGAGGCGTATGCGTACGGCAGGAGCGAGACGAAGCGACAGCTGGCGGATATGGCGGCGTCGCATAACAGGCTGCTGTACTGTCAGAAGACGCTGGAGTATCTGGGCGTGAAGCCAATGCCGTTTTCCCTGCGGATGTATGAGGCATATTGGGGGACTTTTCTGAGGAAAATGAGGTTATTTGACGGTGTGCGGGAGTTTGTGGACCGTATGCGGGAGCAGGGGATCACAATGATGATCTGTACGGATCTGACGGCGCATATCCAGCATCGGAAGATCGAGGCGCTGGGGCTTGCGGAAGATATCAAGTATTTGGTGACCAGCGAGGAGGCCGGGAAGGAGAAACCCGCGCCGGAGATGTTCGCGCTATGTCTTAAGAAGCTGGGGGTGGAGCCGGCGGAGGTCTGTTATATCGGTGACAGTCCGGTGAAGGATGTGGAAGGCGCTGAGGCGGCAGGAATGCGGGCGGTGCAGTTCTATCCGCAGCAACCGAGCGCAGCGCAGTATGAGAAGCTGGCGGAAATGATCCTCGCAGCTAACAGATCATGAATCATGTTGCCGTGAATCAATGTCAGTTAGGTAAGCGGGATGCGTTACAGTTTGCGGCCAATTGGGCCGAGAACTGTAACGGAAGAAAATATAAGAAAGGGATGAACAGCAGCATATGAAACTATCGATCGTTGTACCATGTTATAATGAAGAGCAGAATATTCCACTGATCTTGAACCGGTTTGGGGAGATCATCAAGCGGGAGGATATGGAGGTCATTCTGGTGGACAATGGTTCTACGGATGACAGTGCGCTTGTGCTTGCGGAGTTACTGCCCAAATATGCTTTTGCGAGGACGGTGAGGGTGGAAGTCAACCAGGGATATGGGTACGGTATTTTACAGGGTCTGAAAGAATGTACAGGGGAGTATATCGGCTGGACTCATGCCGACATGCAGACAGATCCGGCTGATATTCTTAAGGCCCTGGATATCATTGAGCAGGAACAGGGTCTTGTGTTCGTCAAGGGAAATCGAAAGGGGCGGCCGTTGTTTGATGTGTTTTTCACAGCCGGTATGAGCCTGTTTGAGACGTTTTATCTGCATACGAAGTTATATGATATCAATGCGCAGCCTAATATTTTTCCGAGAATATTCTTAAATGAGTGGGAGAACCCGCCCTATGATTTTGCGCTGGATCTGTATGCTCTGTATATGGCACGGAGAAGGAATCTGAAGGTGATTCGATTCCCGGTGCTTTTCCCGGAGCGCATCTACGGGGAATCGAAGTGGAATACGGGACTTAGGGCCAAGTGGAAATTTATTAAGCGGACGATCGAATTCAGTGTGAAATTGAAGAAAGGACTGAGAGATCTATAGGATGGTATCAGGGAAAAGGAGAAGGGTATGGAATACATAGCACACAGAGTGAACACAGTGGAAGAATTGCGCAAGCTTTCGCCGGAATACGGGGTGGAGTTGGATCTAAGGGACGACTTAAACGGCAGGATCTATATTTCCCATAATCCGTTCGAGGCAGGGGAAGACTTTGAGGCGTACTGTAAGGAGTATCATCACGGTACGATGATTCTGAATATCAAGAGTGAGAGGATCGAACATAAGGTATTGGAATATATGAAACAGTATCAGATAGAGAAGTATTTCTTCCTGGATTCCTCTTTTCCGATGATCAAGCTGCTGACAGATATGGGAGTTAGAGATATTGCGCTGCGATTCAGTGAACTGGAAGGGTTAGATACGATCCGCAATATGGCAGGGAAAGCTAAGTGGGTGTGGGTGGACTGCTTCACGAAGATTCCGCTCGATCAGGACAGCTATCGGGAACTGAAGGAGATGGGATATAAGCTGTGCTTTGTGTCTCCGGAACTGGAGGCTCAGGAGGAGAAGATCGAAGCATATAAGAAGTATCTTGAGGAGCAGGGATTTGTATTTGATGCTGTCTGCACGAAAAGCTATCACATCAAAGACTGGATGTAAGTGAGAGAATAGACGGTGAACGGCAGCCTGTGCGAGGTGCGGGATAGAAGTAGTTCTTTATGAAGGAAATAAGGGAGTAAACAGATATAGGGGGCGTGATTCGAGGGATATGAGATGGAATAAGAAACCGGACGGGGAGATCAGGAAAGAATTTGGTATGGCGGCAGCAGTGGTGGTTACACTGTTTGCAGGTCTGCTTGTGTTCTACAGACATTGGCAGTTTGAACTGCCTTTCTACCCGAATGTGGATGAGCAGTTGTCGCTGGATTGCATTTATGATCTGCTGAACCAGCATCTTTATGCGGGAGATATCTATGTATTGGACTTTTTCCGGTATCCGCATTTTACCTTCTATTATGCGGTGCTTGGAGTGCGCATTTTAAGCAGATTTATTTCCGGTGTGGATACGGTGATCCTGATCCGCTATGTGGTATGCGGCACGGCGCTGCTTTCCAACGTATTTATTTATTTTGTGGTTAAAATGATGACCGGCTCCAGAAGATGGGCGTATATCGGCCTGGTCTTGTCGGTTTTTTCTCTATATGGGTATGCGTATCTGTACTATACCGGGCCGGATACAATGATCTATGCGGTCGCCAATGTGATCCTTTTTCTGGGATGTCTGATCTATAAGGATACGCAGGCGGATCGGGTGGTGTATCTGTGGTATCCGCTTATAGCGGTCTGCATCGGGCTGGCCACGGCGGCGAAATACCATGGTATCCTGTTCGGCATTTTCTGGCTGGCGTTACATATCAGTAAGCAATACTGGAAAAGCTACCGCAATAATTTTCTTTTTTTCTTGAATTGTATTTTGATCGTGCTGGTGTTTTGTTTATGCAATTACTCCATGTTTTTTTATTTCCGGACATTCGTCGGAGATAATATGTATAATTTTAATCATTATGCATGGGGACATCCGGGGATCGAACATAATCTGCCGCTTCTTGGATATCTGGAAGCCTATGGGCTGACCAGTTATGGTGTGGTGGGCGGATTCCTGCTTATACTGGGAATATGGCGGCTGGTTTACAGAAAGGATTGGCGCCAGATCAGTGTGTTTGTGGTGATGCCGCTTTTCATGATCCTGTTCCTGTCCAGGTATCAGATCATGCTGGGGCGGAATCTGTCGCTGGTCGTGCCGTTTGCATATCTGTTTATGGTGTATGGCATGCTGGAGACGGTGCATTTACTGGAGAGCATATTTGCGTCGAAGAAGGTATGGAACATAGGTGTGTCAGCAGTGCTTCTCTTGTTGATGGTGGGATTCAATGTAGTGATGGTATGCAATGGCTACCGCTACGACCTGACTTATACGGAGGCGGAACATTACATAGAATCTCAGATTCCGGAAAATGCGACAGTCTACTGTACGTCTTTTGCGCCAAGTATCGATGAGGAACGGTATATGGTGATCGATATCGGGGAAGATATTGCGCAGCTGCCAGAGATGCTTGGAGAAGGAGAATACTTTGTGGATGTGGAATATGCGACAGGGTACTTCAGACAGCCCAAAGATTATCTGGTCAGGGAGGGCGAAGATATGTATCCCGATCTGAGAGCAGCGCATGAGGCGAAGACGGGTGCATACCCGCTAAAGCAGAGCTATGCGGGCATCTCTTACGGAAAAGAGTGGAAATACCGAATCGGGTATATGGATATTTTGAAATACGATCCGGGTGAATATTATATCGGACCGACGGTAACTATTTATGGGGAGTAGATATTTACAGTTATTGCCTTATATGAAACGTATGAGCCTGCCTGTACTGGTCAAGTATAAGGCAGGCTCGTTTATGCTATGGGAAATCAAACAGTTCTTTCAGTAAATGTTCCAGTTCTTCGGCTTCGTCCTTTGTGAAACTGAAAGTCTCCTGTGTCTTCATATCTATATCTTCCATACCTGTATCTGTATCTGTTCCCAGACCGCTATCCATGCGATGGTTCGGATCTGGTGCTGCTTTCTTATCCTGCGTCTTTGTCCTGGCTTGCGGCTGGATCAACTGCATGTCCAGCTCAGCCTGTTCCAGACGGTTGGCCAGATGGTTTTCCAGATAGTCTACCAGATTGATGTGCAGGATTTTGATCTTACCGGGAATATCGACCAGGGAAGAGACGGCGAAATAACAGTAAAGCCCAAGAAAGCTGATCGCATAAAAGGGGGCGATACTGATAAAGCTCTCATTGTTTACAATTCCTATGCAGGCGCCGATGCCGGCGATCAGAACTGCAAGCAGCATCAGCTGGCCGGAGAGATGTTTTAACAGTGATAGAGGCAGACCGCCAATCTTGATACGGCTGATGAACTTGTCCACAAAAATGGGGACATTGGCCACCTTTTCGTTGATCTTGCGGCAGCCGGAAAATTTCAGTTTTAACTGCTGCAGGGATTTGTTGGTGGTTGACGACATATGTTCTGTCTCCCAGATCAGCTTATGATATATCACTCCGAGCACAATCTGGCATATGATACTTAAAAAAAGAAATACTAATATTGCAATGATGTAATTTTTATGTAGAAAAATTAAGTTAAGCATGCTGCATCACACCTTTCCTAGAACTTCTTCGTGAAGCAGCCTTTGCTGCAAGTGATCAGAAGTTCTTCTCACGCTA
This sequence comes from uncultured Lachnospiraceae bacterium, assembly GCA_947175055.1. Classification (GTDB taxonomy): domain Bacteria; phylum Bacillota; class Clostridia; order Lachnospirales; family Lachnospiraceae; genus UBA3282. Next base: position 15,315 of record CAMWLJ010000045.1, read on the forward strand.
TTATACCGGAAAAAACGGCTGACAGGTGTTGTAATGCATCGACAGATTAGGCCATATTGTGACGGCGCTCTGCACTCTGCTGCAGGGCATCCGGCCGATAACTTTACGATTTCAGGCATCCAGGTCTACACTCCGTTCCGGTCGTTGCCAAACAAGTGCCACTGGCACTTGGCAACCTTGCCGAAGGGCGCTAAACGTCCGGGGGACGTTTGCTAAGCGCCGACCGGAGTGGAACGTAGACACTTGGAATGGGCTGGATGCGTTACAGTTTGCGGCCGGTTAGGCCGTGAACTGTAACTAACGGCATGACGGATATGGTTTAAATGTGATGGAATATTGGCAAGGTCAGGGAAAATGTGGTAAAATAATAAAAGTTTAAGATTTTATTAAAATACCGGAGAAATGGGTTTGGCAATTTAACAATTGCCTATTATTGAAAGGAAAAGGAGAGGACGGAAATGGTTTATCAACCTAAGGGCGTATGTTCTAAAGCTATTGATGTGCAAGTGGAAGGAAATGTGATCAAATCGGTGAAATTCACGGGAGGATGTAATGGTAATCTGCAGGGAATTTCCAGCCTGGTGGCGGGCATGGAGATCGAGGATGCCATCGGCAAACTGCGCGGTATCAAGTGCGGTGTCAAGAGTACATCCTGCCCCGATCAGCTGGCATGTGCATTGCAGGAGATCTTAGACAATTAGGAGGTTTCTTTCATCATGAGTAAGAAGATCGTACTTACCGGCGGCGGCACTGCCGGACATGTGACCCCTAATATGGCGCTGATCCCGAGACTGCGGGAATTAGGATATGAGATTAGCTATATGGGTTCTTACGATGGAATCGAGAAGAAATTAATGGAAGATTTCAATCTTCCTTATTATGGGATTGCAACGGGGAAATTCAGGCGGTATTTCGACCCTAAGAATTTCTCGGATCCTTTTCGCGTGATCAAGGGACTGCGGGAAGCGCGCAGGTATCTCAAGGAGATCAAGCCGGATGTGATCTTTTCCAAGGGAGGGTTTGTCAGTGTCCCTGTAGTGCGTGCGGCGGGTTCGCTGGGAATTCCGTGTATCATACATGAGTCCGACATGACACCGGGATTGGCGAATAAGCTCTGCATTCCGGTGGCGAAGAAGGTGTGCTGTAATTTCCCGGAAACTTTGCAGCAGCTTCCGTCGAACAAAGCGGTGCTGACAGGGTCACCCATCAGGCAGGAACTTTCCTCGGGGAACAGGGAGGCTGCCTATAAGCTGTGCGGATTTGACTCTTCAAAACCGGTGATCATGGTGGTGGGAGGCAGCCAGGGATCGGCGGCGATCAACCAGGCTGTGCGGAATGTGCTGCCGGAGCTGCTTACGGATTTTCAGGTGGTGCACCTATGCGGCAAGGAGAAGATGGATAACCTTCTGTTGACCACGCCTGGATATAAGCAGTTTGAGTATATCAGATCCGAGATGAAGGATCTCTTTGCCATGGCGGATATGGTGATCTCCCGGGCAGGGGCTAATGCCATCAGCGAACTGCTTTCCCTGAAGAAGCCGAATATCTTGATCCCGCTGCCATCTACCAGCAGCAGGGGCGACCAGCTTTTAAATGCCAAGTCATTTGAGTCGCAGGGATTCAGTATTGTGATCGATGAGGATGACCTGACGAACAAGCTGCTTCTGGAAAAGGTGCAAGAGCTGTATTTTAATCGCAAAACCTATGTGGATGCGATGCGCAAGAGCAGCCAGCGGGATGCGATCGGTGTGATCGTCAGGCTGATCGAGGACGCGGTAAACGGGAAGGAAAATTCTTGAAATACGATAGGTACAATGCTACACTTAGAATAATAAAGGTTAGGCAGCCGTGTCTGCCGGAAAAGGAGAAAAACGATGAGCAAAGTTACATTTGGTTATTCCAAGGCAGCCTCTTTTATCGGGGAGAACGAAGTAGAATCCATGAAGAAGCTGGCGCTGGATGCGAAAGAAGTACTTGTGAGCAAGACGGGTGCAGGCAATGATTTCCTGGGTTGGATCGACCTGCCGGTTGATTATGACAAGGAAGAGTTTGCGCGGATCAAGCAGGCAGCGGCAAAGATCCAGGGTGATTCCGAAGTGCTGGTAGTGATCGGTATCGGCGGTTCTTATCTCGGTGCAAGGGCGGCCATCGAATTTCTGCGTCACAGTTTTTATAATATAGTAGACAAGTCGGTGCGGAAGACACCGGAGATCTATTTCGTTGGAAATTCCATCAGTTCCACCTATATCAAGCATCTGATCGACGTGATCGGCGACAGAGACTTCTCCATCAATATGATCTCCAAGTCCGGTACGACCACGGAGCCGGCTATCGCTTTCCGTGTATTTAAGGAGATGGCAGAGAAGAAGTACGGCAAGGAAGGCGCGGCGAAGAGGATCTACGCGACTACCGATAAGGCAAGAGGATCTTTGAAGAATCTGGCAAATGAAGAGGGGTATGAGAGCTTCGTAGTGCCGGATGATGTAGGCGGACGTTTCTCTGTATTGACGGCTGTCGGCCTGCTTCCGATTGCGGTATCCGGCGCGGATATCGACAAATTGATGGAAGGTGCGGCAGAAGGTCGGAAGATGGCGTTGGAAGCTCCTTTTGAGGAGAATGATGCCGTGAAGTATGCGGCGCTTCGTAATATCCTGCTGCGCAAAGGCAAGGGCATTGAGATCCTGGCGAATTACGAGCCGTGTGCGCACTTTGTATCTGAGTGGTGGAAACAGCTGTACGGTGAGTCCGAGGGTAAGGATCAGAAGGGTATCTTCCCGGCAAGCGTTGATCTGACCACGGACCTGCACTCCATGGGACAGTTCATTCAGGACGGTGCAAGAACAATGTTCGAGACGGTTCTGAACATCGAGACGAGCAGGGAAGAGATCATCATCGGTGAAGAGCCGGTAGATCTGGACGGACTTAACTATCTGGCGGGGAAGAATGTAGATTTCGTCAACAAGAGCGCTATGAATGGAACGATCCTGGCACATACGGACGGACAGGTTCCCAACTTCATGATCAATGTGCCGGAGGTAAATGAGTTCTATCTGGGTGAGCTGTTCTACTTTTTCGAGTTTGCGTGCGGTGTCAGCGGATACCTGCTGGGTGTGAATCCGTTCAACCAGCCGGGTGTAGAGAGCTATAAGAAGAACATGTTCGCACTGCTTGGCAAGCCGGGATACGAGGCACAGAGAGAAGAACTGCTTAAGAGACTGTAGAAGTTGGTAATAATGGATTTATAAAAAGGGCAGGCAGCGAGGGTTGATTGGGCGCTGTCTGCCCTTTGCAGTTTTTAATGTTTATAGTGGAAAATCATACTGAGGAATTTTCATATTCAGGGAGAAGATTATGGGATATCGTATGCTGATAGCTGATGATGAGAAAATGATCATTCAACTGATACGTCAGCTCGGGCATTGGGAGGAACTGGGCATCGAGATCATTGACGAATGTTACGACGGAGAGGATGCTTTGGAAAGTATTCTGACGAAGCGGCCGGATTTCGTGTTATCTGATATTCAGATGCCGGTCTATGATGGAATTCAACTGATCGAGAAGGTGCGGGAGCATAATTTGGATGTGCTGTTCATTTTGTTGTCTGGCTATCGTTATTTTGAATATGCCAGAAGTGCGATCCAATTGAATGTTGTCGATTATCTTTTGAAACCGGTGGACGAGGAACAGCTAAATGAAATATTGGAAAAGGTATGCAGAGCGGTCGATGAGAAAAGAAGGCAGAATGCGGATCAGGAGTCGTTGTTGAACTATCGGGCTGCAGATGAAAATTCCAGAAGAAAAGAATTCTGGGACATTATATTAAATACGGACAAGAAAGAAGGCAGGAAATTTCTTACAAGGGACAGGATTCTTGAACGATTTCAGATAGATTTTCACGAAGAATGTTTTCAGGTCGTGTATGTGGACACTAATCTGGCCGGTATACTTGGTACAGACCACTCTGTTTTTAACGACAAAGTGAAAGACTACATGGAAGGCGCTTTTAAAAATGTGGCACAACTGGTTTGTTATGTGGGATATATCGGACATATATTGATTTTGAATTATGATGAAAGCAGACGGAATGAAGTTCAAAATGCAGTTGCGGTGTTGTTCTATAAAATTCGGGATTTAAACGAAATTTATGGAGAATTCCGGCTTAATATTGGATGCAGCATAATCAAGGATGGTATGGAGAAGCTGCCGGAAGCATTTGAGGAGGCGTTCAGCGCTGAATGGGGGCATCTGGTCTTTTTTGGCAATAAAGTATTAAAGTATGAGCAGGTGAGCGGGCTGACTCCCTTTTCGCTGTCAGATATTATCAACGAGGAAGAATTGTCGGCGCTTGCAGAGGGTGTCAGATATCTACGGCTGGAAGAACTGGAACGGATTTTTTCTGAGATCAACAGGCGCACGGTGCGCTATCAGAATGCGGGGACACGGGATATGCTTCAAACGTTCATGACTGTTCGCACCGCAGTGTTGGGCGCGATACCAGAAGTAAAGCGGGGAAAGGCAGCAGAACACTATTATATGGCGTATCAGAATGCAAGAAATTTTCAAAATGTCTTTCAGAATATTTATGAGATGCTGAGAAAATATATTCAGGAAGAGCAGAAGCAATTGAATGAAAAACTCTGCAAACCGATCGAAGAAGCGATTCATTATATGAGAAAAAATTATGGAAATTGTGTTTCTCTGGAAGATGTGGCGGAGGCGGCAAATGTTTCTGCACCCTATTTAAGTAAAATTTTCAAAGAAAAGATGGAGATTGGATTCAATGATTATCTCACAAAAATCCGTCTGGAGGAATCACAGCAACTTCTGACGGGTACGAATCTTTCTGTAAAGGAAATTGCGTTTATGGTTGGATATTCTGATGAGAAATATTATTCAAAGCTTTTTAAAAAAATTGTCGGGATCAAACCGACAGACTATCGGAGACTATACGGATAAATGAAAAAACTGATCATTTTGGAAGGAAGCGTCTTTGCCTTGAATATATTGGTCTTGCTGGGCAGTTTGTTCCTGCTGCGAATATTCTGTTCACCTGTGTATGGTATATTACTGTTTGGCGAAGGGATTTCGGCGGTATGTCTGGGTATTGCTGTATGGGAGACGGTAAGACAGGAGAAGATCATGGAGTTTCTGATACAGGATAACCGCAAAAAGAGGATAACGACGGTGGCATGGGAGGAAAATGAGACAGAGAAACTCGGAATTCTGCGAAGGCGGATCGATCTGTCCACATTGCAAATGCAGATTAACCCGCATTTTCTGTACAATACGCTGGATTCTATCCGTGGACAGGCGCTGTTAAACGGACAGTCTGACATTGCGTTGATGACAGAAAAGTTATCCAGATTTTTTCGATATTGTATCAGTAACAGGGAAAATATGGTAAAGATCAGGGAGGAGACGGATCATATACTGGATTATTACTATATTCAGAAACAGCGGTTTGGAGAGCGGCTGGAGATGGAATTGAAAGTAGAGGGCGATTTCCTTTTTGATTATTATATACCAAAACTGACTCTGCAGCCATTGGTGGAAAATGCCATTATGCATGGGCTGGAGAAGGTCAAAAGAAAGGGTGTAGTCACAATCGGTATTTATGCAACAGAACAGAAAGTGATTGTGAAGGTCTCTGACAATGGAGTTGGCATTCCGGAATCGGAGCTGGAGATCTTGAATGATCGATTAAAGCTTGAGCAGGTCAGAGTAACATCGAAGAAGGGTCGTGGAAACGGGATTGCAGTCACAAATGTTAATTCCAGGATTAAACTGACTTTTGGCAAAGAGTACGGGATTCATTACCGCTCTTATGAGAATATGGGAACAGAAGCGGTGGTCACTCTGCCTAAGGTAGATGAATTTGCGAGAGTGCGCTATGAAGATATTCTTATGACGGAATCAAAATAGAAAGAGGGAGTATAGAGGTTAAAACATGAAGGAAGTCTTACGAATCCTGCATGGAAAGCAGCTGACCGGGAATTCCAATATACTGAGAGATTACAATCTGGAAGTTTATGAAGGCGAGATTGTTTATATTCAGGGCCTATCGGGCAGTGGATTATCGGCACTGCTGCAGGTGCTTGCCGGTAAAGCCAGATTGGATGAGGGAAGACTGTATATAGGGGAGAAGCCGGTGGAAATTCATCTGACCGGTTCTCCGCTTGCGCACGGTATTTATATTGTCACGGAGGAGCAGGATCTGGTCGGCAATCTGACAGTGGCAGAGAATCTGGAACTTCTCCAGTGTAGTAAAAGGCTTATCGGATACTATAACAGGAAAACGGTCATGGAGAAGGTTGGCAGTTATTTAAGGCAGGAAGGGATGGAGATAGATCCGGCAACACCGGTGCGGGAGTTGTCGCAGGAGGAATGCCGAAAGCTAAGTATTATTAAAGGCAGAATGTGCGGCGCACGACTGATTGTGCTGGACTGCACAAGGGGATATCATGAAAGCAGGCTGGCGGATGAACTGACGCGGATGATCAGGCGCATCAGTGAGGAAGGTATTGCGTTTATTATCTTATCAGAACAGCTGTTACATTTTGCCTATGAGGCTGATCGTATTCAACTGATGCACCATGGAAAGGATTTGATGGAGTGGGATTATGTAGAATACGGCGTACTGCACGGGAAAGATTTTGCGGTCGAAGAAACCGTTGATAAGATACAGGAAGGCTTTTTTGATTATGATTGGGAAATGAGCCGGAGCTTATGGAATCATATTCGTACTGTAAAAGACAACAATGAAGACTTCTGGACGCAGAATATCAGTTTGGAACTGCTGCCTGAGGGATGTTACTGCAAAGAGAAAACAGTAATGATACCAAAAGAAAGTGCCGTACGGCTTATTGACAATATGGAAATAAAGCAAAACGCTACGCTGGTTGTGAAAAACAGGATCGGCAGAACTCCGATGGGATATATTCCGGATATTCTGGAGAATAATATTACGGAAGAATTCTATCAGATCACGGGAATCAGCAGTGAGATCAGGTATCCCTGCGAACTGGGGTATGTGGAGAAAAAGATTCTGTCGGTTTATCGCTGGGAGATTGCGAAGCCGGACACGATTATTTTTGAAAGTCCCTATTGGGGCATGGATCTGAGGGAATCAGATGCTTTTCACAGATATCTGCTGCACCTGGCGGGAAAGGGAATCCGGATACTGATCTTTTCCAAATCCCTGTCTGAACTAAAGCGGTACTGTAATAAAATAGTGATAACAGAGAACGGCTGTAATGCAGCAATATTTACAGAATTTGAATAAAAATTTCCCCCTGAAGATTAAAATTAACCCACCGTTTAAAAAGCTGGTAAATGATACAGTATATGTATGGTAATCATTTACCGGCTATTATTATGCGTCAGGAGGAAAGGATATGAAGAGAAAGTTATTGGCAATGTTACTTAGTGTGGCTGTGGGAAGCAGTCTGGTCGGATGTGGAGGAGAAAACGCAGGGCAGGAGATGCAGAACGATAACGAGGCAGCGTCTGCGGAGGAGAGCGCGGGTGCCGTAGCAAAGACAGAAGATACAGGGGAGACGGAGAGTGCTGAAAATACGGAGGAAACTGAAGTGGCAGAAGAATCGGTTGATGCATCTGCCGGGAGCAGTGAGAGTGCAGGGCTGCCTGCAGGATCAAAGATCGGATTTTCTACCATGACGTTGGCCTCGGAGTTTTTTTCGGTTTTGGATGAGGACACGCATAAATATCTTGAGGCAGACGGGTATGAAGTTGTTACGCTTTCCTGTGAAATGAATGCGGCGACACAGGTATCGGATATTGAGAACCTGATCTCTATGGATTGTGATGCAATCTTACTGTTTGCAGTTGATCCTGGTGCAGTAGAAGATGTGTGCGCCAGAGCAGTTGAAGAAGGTATCAAAGTATTTCCGCTTGCGGCTACATTCAGCAACAGAGATGCTTACACTTATATTATGGGAACAGACCAATATGCCAGCGGAACAAACTGCGCAAAGATGGCAGCATCATGGATTGACAGTACCTTTCCGGACGCAGAAGACGGTTCTGTCGAGGTGGTTATAATCGGTAATACGGGATCCGCAGAATCCTCTGCACGTACGGAAGGCATGCAGACGGTTGAAGCAGAAACATCCAAGGCAAAGATTGTTGAAACATTTGATCTGACAGGAGCTACAGATACGAATATCAAGACACAGGAATTTGCGGATGTTATCACAAGCAAATATCCGGAAGTAAAAGCAGTCCTTGCCTATGGTGTGGACTCTGAATTGGGAGCCAATGAAGTGTTTATGCGTGACGGCAGTCTGGACAGAGAGCATTTTGGCATATTTGGAGTAGATACCTCTCAGATAGGTTACGAGCAGATTAAATTGTCTGAAACAAATGATTCTTTGATCAGAGGTACGGTTAATCTCGGGGACGATCTGGCAATGGATGTATATGAATTGATCACAGGACAGCTTGATGATCTGGTAAATGCTGATGGCTATATTTATAAACCATCTACTCCGGTTGATATTTCAAATGTTGATGATTATCTTCAGTAAGGCTTAATGGAATTGCTTTGGAAGCAGGATGATTGCATAAAATGGGGTTCTGCGAAAGTGCCGGGATCCCATTTTATGTAAAAGTAGATTTAGGGTTGGAGAAAGCGAAAACAGGCGGGTATTATAATGGACAGGAGAGAATGCAGTGGACAATATTTTGGAATTAGAGCATATCATAAAAATTTATCCAGGAGTAATAGCCCTGGATGATGTCAGTATGAGTTTCAGGCCAGGAGAAATTCATTCCATTATGGGGGAAAATGGCGCGGGGAAATCGACCATGATCAAGATTATTGCCGGTGCGATCCATGCTAATTCCGGTAAGGTCATTATTGATGGAGATGGATACGAAAAGCTGACGCCGGCGTTGGCAAAGGAAAAGGGAATCGGGGTTATTTATCAGGAATTTAATCTGGTGCCGTCTATGTCTGTGGCGGAGAATATTTTTCTGGGAGATAAGACTAGAAATGCTGTTATGCCGGATTTTGGTTATATGCATCGGAAAGCGACAGAAATCATGCGGAGTTTCGGTGTTAATATTGATTCTCACAGAATGGTCGGGGATTTATCCACAGCGCAGCAGCAGCTGGTGGAGATTGCCAAGGCGATCAGTAAAAATTGTAAAGTATTGATCATGGATGAACCTTCTGCGGCGATTGCGGTTGCGGAGGTAGAGAATATGTTTCGCATTATCAGACAGTTAAAGAAACAAGGAGTGACTATTATTTACATAAGCCATCGTATGGATGAAGTATTTGAGATATCGGACAGAGTATCCATTCTGAGAGACGGGAAATATGTAGATACTAAGAAGATTGGGGAAGTGTCAAGGCAGGATTTAATTAATATGATGGTAGGCCGGGAACTGACAGAATCTTTTCCTGGCCGGAATGTCAAGCCGGGTGAGGTTGTATTTGAAGTAAAGAATCTGAGCGGAAACGGAGATTTTGATATCAACCTGCATCTACGCAAAGGTGAGATTCTCGGATTGGCAGGCCTGGTGGGAGCCGGCAGGACAGAATTGGCTAAAATGCTATTTGGTGATGTAAAACCGACATCCGGTGAAATCATCGTGAAAGGAAAATCGGTCAGGTTTTCCGATACATCGAAAGCTATTGAGGCAGGAATCGGATTAATTCCCGAGGACAGAAAGAAGGAAGGCGCTTTTCTTGGCTATTCCATTCAGTGGAATATCCCATGTATGAGTTTGAAAAAAATCAGCAGAGCTTGTGTGATCAACAAGAAAGAAGCGGATAGATTGGCAGACGAATATGTGGAAAGGCTGCGCATCAAAACACCGACGGTCAGACAGCTTGTGAGGAACCTGAGCGGCGGCAATCAGCAGAAAGTTGTGGTGGCAAAGGTACTGGCAGCGCAGACGGATATCCTGATCTTTGATGAGCCGACAAGGGGTATTGATGTGGGTGCAAAACAGGAAATCTATCATTTGATGAATGAACTGGTAGAGCAGGGAATGTCCATCATCATGATTTCATCAGAGATGGAGGAACTTCTGGGGATGAGTGATCGGGTTATGGTTCTCTATGAAGGAAAGATCACAGGGGAACTGTCGAAGGAAGAATTCAGCCAGAGTCGGGTGTTGGAGTTGGCTTCCGGATTATAAAAATATAGTTATTGGAGGATAAGTGATGAGTAAAATACTGGATTTTGCCAGAAGGAATCTGGCTTGGGTTCTTTTGATCGTGTGCATTATTTTCTTTTCGTTTTCGCCGAATTTCCTGACAGTGAGGAATATTCTGAATATTTTGAATCAGAATGCGTATATTCTGATCGCGGCATTTGGTATCAGCTTTATCATGATGTCAGGCGGGATGGATCTGTCGATTGGTTACATGATGAGTATTACAGGGGTAATCAGTGCCAAGTTGCTGACAGAGGCAGGATTCCCGTTAGTCCTGGTCATTATTCTGACAATTACTGCAGCTGTTGTTATGTGTACGCTGAATGCAGTACTCAGCCATTTGCTTGGGATACCGCGTATTTTTGTTACTTTTGGAACAATGACTGTTTATCAGGGATTTTCTTTTGTTCTGTCAGAGTCTAAAACAATCGGTGGTCTTTCGGACGGATACAAATATATTGGTCAAGGAACTTTATTTGGAAGTAACTTCACATTTGCACTCCTGCTCACGATCATCCTGGGCTTGATTGTAAGTTTTGTATTGAATAAAACATATTTTGGACGCTATGTATTTGCACTTGGCGGAAATCCGGACGCTGCCCGTCTTGCCGGTATCAATGTAAAGAGAATGGAAATCTATATCAGTATTTTAGCAGGTCTGTTTCTGGGAATTGCATCTCTTGTTCTGACGGCGAGAGTCGGCTCCGCAGCAGCTACTACGGCAACGGGTACAGAATTTACCGTGATCACGGGTCTTTTGCTCGGCGGTGTATCAATCAGAGGCGGTGAGGGCAAGATCAATGGCTGTATTGCCGGTATCCTGATCATTGCGCTTCTCGGGAACGGTATGCAGATGGCGGGAATGAATGTCTATTATCAGTATGTGGCAAAGGGTGTTATCATGTTGGCGACGATTGGATTTGATACGTATCAGATGAACAGAAGAAAAATTGAAGCTAATACAAGAAAGCAAAGCCCGGGTACGGAAAAATCATCGTAGTAATGCGGATACTATCATTTATTGTCCATTATGCAATGATACTGTACAAGAGAATACGCTGCACAGTATAATGTTCGTAACAGGGAAGGAGGAGCATCATGGTAACATTTAAGTC